>PQAP01000114.1 GCA_003105265.1 candidate division GN15 bacterium
GACTGCTGCGCTTTCGTCTGCACGTACGACTTAACCACCCGGATCCCGGAAAAGCACGCCTCCATCACCGCGGTGAAACTCGAGATCTTCGTCTGCAGGTCATCGTACCGCTTGTGCAGCAGTTTGGAACTGCGGAAGAAGATGAATATCATCACCGGCAGCGGCCCGGCGGTCAAGAGCGTCAGCCACGGGTTGATACTCAGCATCATGATGAGCACGAAAATCACCATCGTGATCGCCTCATATAGCCGGAATATTCCCGAGCAGGCAAACCACGATAGCTTACCGTCGATATCGTCGGTCAGACGCGTCACTATATCGCCAGTCCGAAACTTATTGAAAAAGTCCGGGCCTTTGGTCGTAATGTCATCGAACGACTTCTGCCGAATTGCCCAATCAAGCCTTCGATTCATCCACGCCCGGTGCCCCTGCACAAACGCATAGAGGCAAAACGCCACCACGCCGAGCAGAATGAACGCCAGCGGCAGAAAACGATCAGGTCCCAGACCGTACCGTTCTCCCAGCCCGACCGCCCAGAGAGCAATGCTGTTCTCCGGTACCTTCCCGTCCTTCACATAGTCGATCGAGAACTGCATCAGACGTGGCAGGTATGCCTGAAGCATCGCCTGCACAGGTGTCAGCAGTATCAAGACCGCCAGCACATACGGGAAGTGCCGGTAATATTTCCAGAACCACTTTATCTTATCCAACATTGACTGCCACTCCATTTCTGGACTTGTACTGCAGGTGGAACAGCTTCGAATAGTAGCCATTCTGCAGTATCAACTCCGTGTGCGTCCCGCGCTCGACAATCTCGCCGCGCCGGATAACCAGTATCTGGTCGACATCGAGAATGGTCGAGAGACGGTGCGCTATCACTAGCGAGGTCCGGCCGCTCATCAGCACTTTGAGTGCGCTTTGAATCGAACGCTCCGTCTCCGGATCGACCGAACTGGTCGCTTCATCCAGAATCAGCAGATCCGGATTGACCACCAGCGCCCGCGCGAATGACAGCAATTGCCGCTCACCGCGGCTGAAGTTTGCCCCCTTTTCGGACACTTCGGTTCGGTACCCTTTCGGGAGCCGCTCGATAAACCGATGCGCATCGACCGTCTGTGCGGCCGACGCAACCCGATCATCGGAATACTCCGCGTTTTCCAGGGCGATATTGGAGCGGACATCGCCGGGGAACAGATATATATCCTGAAGCACCAGCGCGAACCGGCGCCGCAGTTCCTCCTGCGTCATTTCGCGAATATCAATGCCGTCGACCAGTATCCGCCCGTGCTGCGGATCATAGAACCGCAACAGCAGATTGATGACGGTCGATTTTCCGCCGCCGGTGACCCCGGCGAGTGCGAATCTCTGCCCGACGGGCACCTCAAATGACGCATTCTTCAGAGCGTAATCGTCGTCGCCGTTGTATGAGAACGAGACATTGTCAAACCTGATGCCCTGTTTCAATCTGGGCCATTCGACCGGCCGCACCGGATCGAGCACTCTCGCTTTTGTCGCCAGAAGCGCATATATCCGCTTGGCGCCGGCGAACGCCTTCTGAATTATGCCGAGCTGCTCCGACGTGCGGTAGATCGGGTCATACGCTCGCCAGATCAGAATGATGAACATGCTCAACGTGCCAACCGTCAGCAAACCTTCTCGCGCCCACGCAATTCCGAACAGTAATACCAGTCCGATCAAGAGGTACTGCGTGAACGTGACGAAGTTGAAGAATCCTACCACGGCCATTTCGGCGAAAGCATCGCTCTTGAAACGGTCGCCGCACACCTCTCTCACCCGTCGGCGCGCGTAGGCGCCGCGATGAAATATCTGCACGATCGCCATGCCGTGCAGGAATTCCGTCAATGTAGCGATCATCTCTGCGGTCTTCTTGCGAACGGCGTCAAAGCGCGGGGTGGTCGTCCGGGCGAAAATGGTGATCATCACCGCCAGCACCGGCATAATGCCCAGCAGGAGGAGCATCAGTCTCCAGCTATAGTACGCCATGACCGCAAACGTCCCGCCGATAAGCAGCAGATCCCCGACCAGCACGACCGCGGTAGTCGTGAACAACTGCCGAAGCGCCTCGGTGTCCGATTCCACGCGGGCCATCAGGCGACCGACCGGATTCCGGTCGAAGAACGCGATATCCTGCGCCAGGATGTGATCGAACAGCCCCTGCTTCAATTCGACCATGACATCCTGCCCGATCGTCTCCAGCCGGATTCTCTGCCAGTATTGAAGCAGCAGATGAATGCCCTGCAGCGCCGTAATGGTCAAAGTGGTGATCACCAGCCCGCCATAGTCGCCGGCGGCCAGATTCACGTCGAACGCCCGCTTGAGCAGAATCGGCCAGATCAGCGACAGCACAGTCGCACCGGACAGGAGCGCAAATGCCACCAGCATCGGCTTGCGCCGTTTCGCCAGCAGCGGCAAGAGAAAACCGAATGCCCGGCGCCAGCTGATCGCCTGCTCTTCGGGACTAAGCTGCTGATCTTCGTGTAATTCCATATTCATCTTCTTTTCCCTGTATCCTTGATCATTACCTATGACACCAGGAACAGGCAAAAAAAACCGCCTATCCCTGTGTGTCAGGAATGGCGGGGTAAGCGTGCCGCAATATCGCTAGGACCTGGGCATACCTTTCCCGCCGTCTCCGACTCCAGCCGGACCATTCGTCGTGCAAATGTTAATCATCAAACGATCAACTCCTTCACCCTCGGGCGGTACTGATAATGCGTTTCTTAAAGTCTTACGTCCCTTTTTCGTTTTTGTTGCACCTAATATACGACTGACCGCGCCCATGTCAAACAAATTGTTGGCCCCGATGTCTGCTTTCATGTCATCAAGTTTTGCGACGAATCACCGACATTGGGAGTAGAGTGTCCGGGCGAACTACTCGATTCCGGGACGGGGACGGCATGATCTTTTGTCCTGGCAGATGAAGGGGAATGGAATTGTGAGGATACTGGTCATTGACGACGAAGAAATGATCCGCACGCTCGCCGTCAAGATTCTCGAAAAAGCGGGACACGCGGTCATGACCGCCGAGTCGGGGCGAGAGGGGATTGAACTGGTCGAACGAAATCCGGAAATGATCGATGTCGCCATCGTCGACAATACCATGCCGGGGATGACCGGTCTGGATACTATTCGAGAGATTCGGCGATGCTCCGAGCTTCTCCCGTGCATCCTCTCCAGCGGCCACGTCATTGAACCGGAGCAAGTCCCCGAGGACATCCGTCTTCACACCTACCTTCTCCAGAAACCGTATCGACCTCAGACCCTCGTCGAAAAGGTGGCGGATATCCGACTGGCATCTTGAGCGTTTGCTGCCATCCTGGATTGCCTATCATCGCCAAGAATTCTCTTTCCATCGCCGGGCTTTGCAGTATACCTTTACGGCTACTATGCCCAGGCTTAGCACTAGAGTAAAACTGTTGTGTCGCTTACTGTTGGTCGCTATAGCGTACGGTGCGCTGGAGTCCGCCGTTGCAGCTGACGCCGGCCTAAGAGTGTTTCGAATTGGTTTTCTTGAAGCTGGCGAGCACGCTCCGCATGCTGCAATGAGAGCGGCGTATCGGTCGCAGTTGGAGAGGATACTTGATACCAACCTGGCAGTTGTCTTTCCGCCGAACGGATTTCTTTCTGCGCAATGGAATCGGGACAGTTGTCGGGCTATGGCCCGGCGTCTGGCAACCCAGTCGAACATTGATGTCATAGGCGCGTTGGGACCGTGGGTAGTTGAAGACCTGATTGCTGCCGGATGCACCAAGCCGATCGTGGCGCTGTATCGATGCGATCCCGTCAGCGAAGGACTGATAGGTAGCGATGGCCGTCCGATCTACGGTAATCTCACCGTCGATCTCGTCCCTCTCCGATATCGACGCGACCTGGCAGCGCTTGCTGCTATTGTTCCGGTGAAGAAGCTGGGCGTGCTCTACTTTGCCTCTGCCGACGAACGACCCAAAGTGATGGCAGCGATTGACTCGCTGGGTCGTACCCTCGGATTCGAAACAGTCGGTGCCGAAGGGTACAACAATGTCGGAACCTTCGCTTTCTTCAAGGCATACAGCGCACTTGGCACCAAGGTAGATGCGGTATACGCTCCCTTCCTCTGGGGAATGGAAAGTGATAAGCCTCGCGAATTCTTGGAGCGTCTGGCTTCCGCCGGCGTGCCGGTCTATTCCTCGGAAGGGCGCTTCGCCATCGAGCGCGGGGCATTACTGTCGCAATCCAATATCACGCTCGATGCTCAGGCCTGGTTTGACGCCTGGAAAACCGTTCGTATTGTCAAGGGTGAGAAACCGGCCAACCTCCCCACGTCGTACCCGGACACGCCGACCTTGATGGTGAACGAGGCGGTCTTTCAGAATCTTAAGCTCGAGTTTCCCGAGGATCTGCTAAAAGAGTCCGAGACGATTCTGGCGCCGGCCTCTCCTGATGCTCCGCAGTACACGCTCGCGGATGCCGTGCGCCGGGCTTTGGACCAATACCCGGGACATCTGGCGGCACAGGAGGCTCTGAACAGTGCGGAGGCCGCGGCTTCGCGGGCATGGTCGGACTACCTCCCGAAGATTGTCGGTTCCGCTTCGGCCTATCATTTCGATGATCACGCCGTCACCAACGACTTTGGCGAGACCAGGAACGACCGCTACGGTGGATCGCTGACGCTGGAGCAACGGCTGTTCTCTCTTACCGCTATCCGGTCGATCCGGATCGAATCCGAAAAACGAAAATTGACCGAGATCAGTTACGCGCAGGACTCGCTCGACCTGACTTTGGCCGTGATCACCGCGTTCCTGGACTGTCTGAAAGCCGACGAGGTGTATTCTACCGCGGTTCAGTACCGGAGAGGCGTGACCTACTGTCTGGAGATGGCGCGCACCGGGGCCTTTATTGCCGGAGTCGAGTCTCCGTCCGTCGGCAGACTGCGCTCGGAGCAACTCCTCGCGTCGGCCCGGATTCTAGAGTCCGCTCGCGTCCGATGGGCCGCTCGCGTCATGCTCAATTCACTCCTGAACCAGTCCGGAGATACACCGTTTGCTCTGGACTCAATCGGATTTAGTCGGACTGAGAATGCCCGCGAGCAGCAGATGATGTGGATGTTGATGCTCTCTACGGAACGCAAGGCGGCAGTGCGCGACTACCTGATCAGTCAGGGGCTGGCGACCAATCCACAGGTCCGCCGGGCACGCCAGGAAGTTGACATTCAACGGTTGGGGCTTGCCCGCAATTCTGCGCGGTACTTTCCGAGTCTTGACTTGAGGTCGGCGCTCAGCTATTCCGACCGCCTGAGAGACTATCCGCCGGCCTTTGTCGAAAAGGACTTCTCGTGGTATGTCGGAATCGATTTGAAACTGCCGCTCTTCCTGGGTGGAAATCGCCGCAATGAGCGGCGTCAATTGCGGGCGGATTTGAACGGCCTCGAGTATCGCCGCGATCTAACTGCCTTGAATGTCATGCGCGACATCTCGGTGGAAACCGATAACCTCATGAGTGCGCTGCGGCAATCCGAACTGCTCGACGAAGCGCTTGGGATGCAGCAGCCTCAACTCGAATCCACGGTAGGGGATTTTGTCTCCGGCAAATCAGGCTATCTGGAAGCGCTTGACGCCGTTCGGTCCGGCTTCGATATCGGCATGCGGGCGATCGACGCGAAATTTGCTTATCTCCAATCAACCGCCCGGTTGGCGCATGCCGTCGGATGGGCTCCGGACGATGGCAAGTCGACACCCGGACAAGCGCTGGCCCGCCGCCTGTTTCAAGCCGGTCTGGGAAAACGTTAGGTCGGGCCACTGTTACGCATCCGGGGTGTATGCTTTTCCCTGAAATCGAGACTCCTGCGCTTCTCATTGAGCAGCAGGTGCTGCTTCACAACATCGAGATGATGCAACGGCTCGCCGACCGGCACGGCGTGACACTCCGCCCTCACATCAAAACCCATAAGTCGATTCAGATCGCCCGGATGCAACTCACGCCGGGCGCCTGCGGCATTGCCGTGGCCAAGCTGTCTGAGGCCGAGACAATGGTAAGGGGCGGAATCCACAACATACAAATTGCCAATCAAGTGGTCGGTGCCTCCCGAGTGAAACGTCTGCTCGACCTCGCCCGGCTAGCCCAGGTCTCCTGCAGTGTCGATTCGCCGGAGAACGTGCGGGAATTATCTGAGGCCTTCTCAACCCATGGCCGAACCCTATCCGTGCTGGTGGAAGTTGACACCGGGCTGCATCGCTGTGGTCTATCCGATCCGGAGGAAATCGGCAAACTCTGTCGACTGATCGATCAATGCGACGGCCTGCAGTTGGCTGGTATCATGACCCATGCAGGGCATGCTTATCGCGCTTCGAGCGCTGAAGAGGTCGCACAGATCGGACGGCAGGAAGGGGAAGCAATGGTGAATCTTGCCGAGTCGCTCAGGCGCGAAGGTTTTCATGTCGAGCAGGTCAGCGTCGGTTCGACCCCTACCGCCCTTCATGCCGCTGCCGTCTTCGGCGTGACCGAGCTCCGCGTGGGTAACTACGTATTCAATGACATGATTCAGGTTTCGCTTGGTGTGGCGGCCGAAGATCAGTGCGCGCTCTCGGTGCTGGCAACAGTGACCAGTCTCCCGACCAATGACCGGGTCGTGCTCGATGCCGGCAGCAAATCGCTGACCACCGAGCTGGGAGCACACGGGAATCAGAGACTGACCGGCTTTGGCAAGATCATTGGGACATCGGCAAGGATTACCCGCCTGTCCGAAGAGCACGGTATCATCGAGGGTCTCGACACTCGGTTGCGCCTCGGTGACCGCGTTCGCATCATCCCGAATCACGCCTGTGCGACCGTGAACCTTTACGATTATGCGTATATCGTGGACGGGGAGAGTGTTCGGCAGCAGGTTCCGATTGATGCGCGCGGCTGTGTCACCTGAGCGCGGTGCCTTATGACCATTTTTCAAGTACCAGCATGACCGCACAAATCGCCAGAATGAGCGCAGTCAGCGTCACCCGCAGCACTTTGTAGATCGGTCTATCGGCGGGCGGTTCGGCAGGCAGATTCCGGATGATTCGCACAAAGCGCCGACCATAGCTTCCAACCGACCACAATATCAGTAACAAGGTAATAATCGTTATCAAGCGAATGCCAAAACCGAATCTGATGACATAGAACCCCAGCAGCAGGACAACCGAGAAGAACGTATATTGGCCAATGATATTCGATGGGGTAGGAAACTTGCGGCGTCTCAGGACAACCATTCCGGTCACCGCGATCAAGACATCACGAGTGATAATGATGGCTGCCAGCCACACGGGTAAACCTCGGAATAGCACCAGTTCTATCAGCAGGACGGCAGCAAACAATTTGTCGGCCAGTGGATCGAGAAGCAGACCCAGCCCGGTACGCATGTTTAGGCGGCGGGCCAGGTAGCCGTCAAGCCCGTCGGTGATGGCCGCTGCTACCAGCAGCGCGACACAGACGGCGGTCGAAACCGAGTCATCCTTTGCCAGATAGTATCCGACAAGCGGGGTTATGAGAATGCGGGCAAGGCTGAGCAGGTTGGGCGGCAGCCAGATATCCCCGAGCCGGACCGCAAAAGCTCTGTCCAAGCGGTCGTTCGTCACACTTAATGTATACCCCGTTGCGGCCATGTCTGGCAAGTCCGATTATTGAAGGCGATTTTGATCCTGTTGTCCGACTGCCAATCGACCTTGTGCGAGTCCCCCCAAACGCGCTAAAGTACTGCGCCGCATTGCCGATACCAAAAATTGATAGGATGACTTGGCACGGAACCATCGCACTGATGATCGGTATCCGCCACGACTCGCGCTGATTGGAGAAGCCGATGCTTCGATATGGTGACAGGACTGAAGAAAGACCATCCGTGACTATGACTTCGACAGAAGTTTTTGCACTGTCGTTTGCCTCCACTGTCCGCCAAGTTTCACGCTGCGACGCCGGCGAGGTCTATCTGCCGCCCTTCTATGGAGATACGCGCAAAATTGTTGTTGACAGTTTTTAACAAATTAGGTGTAGTCTACTTACAAATACGTAGGGAAGAAACGGCTCTCAGGACGAGGGTCCGCTACGACCAAGGAGGTGTATGCTGCCAAAGTTAAGCAGTGACTCACATTTGTCTTACTACAAAATGAACATAAAGAATCCAACAATCTAACTTGAGGGTAATGACACATGAAGCTCAAATGTCTCAGTTTCGTACTGCCTATGCTGTGCGTGCTGACGGGAATTGCGCTCGGTGCGGTCACCGGAAAAATCACCGGCGTGATTACCGACACCCAGACCAAGGAACCGCTGGTCGGTGTCTCCGTGCAAATCGTCGGCACGACCATGGGCGGACAGACCAATGAGGACGGTAGGTACACGATACTGAACGTCCCGGTTGGCACCTACGTGCTCAAACTCAGCGCGGTGGGGTACGCTCCGGTAGAGGTCTCTAACGTCGAAGTCTCGGCGGATCTGGCCAGTTACCAGAGCCACAGCATGACCTCACAGGTGACCGACCTTAACCAGGTGATAACCGTCACCGCCGAACGCCCGTTGGTCATGAAGGACAAGACCACGACCGTAAACATTCTGCGGCGGGACGAAATCCTATCGATGCCCACTCGCGGTTTCGATCAGGTCGTCGGCATCCAGAACAGCGTTGTGCGGATGAAGTCAAACGTCGATCTTCGCCAGCGCGGTTTCCGTGAAGCCAGCGGTCCGGCGGCAACAGAAATGAACCTGCGCGGCGGACGTCCGTCCGAAGTTGCGTACTATGTCGACGGCTTTTCTCAGCAGGACCCGCTGTCCGGGTTGTCCACCGCCAACATCAACAACAACGCGATTAAAGAAATATCCGTGACTTCCGGTGCCTTCTCTGCTGAATACGGCAACATTGCTTCCGGTATCGTCAATGTGGTGACGAATTCCGGAACCGATAAGTACAGCGGCAACATCGAAGTGGTTTCGGATAACCTCGTCGGCGCGAAACACAGCTACGACCAGAACTTCTATGCCGGCGATTTCAGCGGCCCGATTCCGGGGCTGAAGAAGGGGTTCTTCTTCTTCTCCGGCGAGCGTCGCTGGCTGGGGGATCGCCAGCCTTCGTCCAAGACCAAGGAAATGGTTGAGCGGTTCAACTTGCAGGATCAGTTCGGACCAAACTATCAGCGCCTGCCCAGCAACACGCAGAGTGGCTGGTCCTATCAGGGCAAGATCGATTACGCCTTCACGCCGAACGTGAAGATGGCGCTGAGCGCTAACGGCTCGGTTGACAACTGGCGCGAGTATCGTCATGAACGGATCTATGATGTGAATCACCAGCCGCGCTATGAAGACAAGAACCTCGGCGCTAACGCCAAGATCACTCACACGCTCAGTGCCAACACGTTCTATAACCTGAGCGCTTCGTACTTCAAGACTGAGCGGTTCCGCGGCGACAATCTCCTTTGGAAAGACATGAATGCCTATCAGCGGCCATTCGCCGATCCCGAAGAGGACCCGTCGAACCTCTTCTTCGCCTGGGATGAGGACATTACCTATAACGACTCCGTTTATCAGCACCAGCAGGCGTACTGGGCCAATTACCTGAAGCGCAAGGCATCCTACCTTGGGTTCAAGGGTGATCTGACCCACAAAGTCAATGACCAGCATACCCTGCGTGGCGGTTTCGATTTCCAGCGGCATACGCTGAGGTACTTTGAGAATCTTGATGCCACCACGGCGTATAACGCACAGTACGTGAACCGGTACGGCTACGATGCGAATGCTGAGGAGTCGGACACCCTGTCTTGGATCAACAACACCAAACATCCGATCAACCTCGGCCTTTACCTGGAAGATCGGTTTGACTTGCAGAACATGATTATCAGCGCCGGCTTGCGCTTCGACTATTTTGATTACAAGGCGCTGCGCTTTATCGATTCCTTGAATCCCCTTAATCCCGGGAGAATCGATACTACCGGGGACAATCTTGACGAATCGGACTTTGAGGCCAGCAAGAAGTTCTCGCGATTTTCACCTCGCCTCGGCGTAGCGTTTCCGGTCTCCGACAAGACGCAGTTCCATATCAACTATGGTAAGTTCTTCCAGCGTCCGGACCTGAGAAACCTGTATGTCGGATATGACTTCTTCGCCGCCCGAATCACCGGCGGCTCATTCTATCCATTTGCCAGTCCAAATCTCGAGCCGGAAAAGACTACTCAGTATGAGGTCGGCGTAACGCATCAGCTTGGCAATAACACCGCCCTCTCTTTCACGGCATACTACAAAGACGTTCAGGACCTGACGCAGATTTTCCATGTCTCGCCGGCCAACCCGAACACCTACGACATATTCGGTAATATTGACTATGGCACGATTAAGGGCCTTGACGTGGAACTGAATATGCGCCGGACCAGGAGCATTTCACTCGACCTGAAGTATACCCTTTCGTACGCGGAGGGAACCGGCTCATACTCGCAGAGTCGGTACATCATCGCTTGGCAGAACCCGAACGAACCGATGAAGACCACCGCTCCGCTTGACTACGATCAGCGCCACAACTTTACGGCGATAGTCGACGTCCGCGCGGGTAAGCACGAAGGGCCCAAGGTCGGCAATTTCTACCTTCTGGAGAACACCGGCGTCAACTTCCTGGTCATGGCGTCCAGCGGAGTACCGTATACGCCTCTAAGAGTTGACAACTCGGTAACGCTGGCGGCGTACAGCCCCATCCCGACCGGGCCGATTAACTCTCAGAGTCTGCCCTGGACGTTCCGGATCGATATGAAGCTCGAGCGCATAATCAAGGTCGGAAACTACACGCTCACGCCCTACCTGTGGGTTAGAAACCTGCTGGATAGAGACAATGTACTGGCCGTGCACGAAACGACCGGCAAACCGGATGAGAACGGCTGGCTCAATACCAGCGCCGGACGCGATTTCGTCGGCAATTTTGGTTCAGAGGGATATAACCTGATTCAGTTCAACCCCAAGAACTGGGACATTCCACGGATGTTCCTCTTCGGCTTGAGAGCATCATTCTAACAGGAGATGAGGATTAGCGATATGAACAAGAAACTCATTTTGGTGTCGCTGATACTGCTGTTGGCGGTACCGCTCTTCGCGGCGCCCCGACTCGGGTCGAGAGGTCCAAAACCGGTGGCAACCGACTTGGATAACTCGTCCTTTATCGACGCCAACAACATATTCATGTTCGTCACCAACCAGGGATCGTTTGGACGCGACCTGAACGGTGTCTTTGGCTACGATTATGGGACGTTCTTCCCATACAACGGCATCCAGTACATACTCGACGGTTCGCAAATTGCGTCCCCGCTCTACGCTTCCGGGCTATGGATCGGCGGTATCGATTCTGCGACCACAGAACTGCGCGTAAAGGTTGCCGAGTACAACAGCGAGTACTGGCAGGGTCCGTGGGAAACAGCGCCTGTTTTCCAGGACAACGCGAATATCCACGTATACCATCTGTATGCCGATAGCTTGGCAAGCAATCCGAATACGGATTACAATAATTGGATATATGCTGCCCGCCAGGGAGCGCCGTTCGATGGCGATAGCGCGACTCCCGCGATGATTGGCGATCAGATGTGCTGGGCGGTCTATCATGATCGTGATGACACGCTCAAATTCAACAATGCCGGCAACACCGGCCCCATCGGAATCGAAATCCGCCAGACCACTTTCGCTTTCAAACGCGAAGGACCTCTGAACAATATTATATTCATCAAGTTCCAGGCGCATAACCGCGGTGGCAGAACCATCCAGAACTGCTATTTCTCGCTCTGGGCTGACCCCGACCTCGGTGGTTCAGGGGACGACTTGGTCGGTTGTGATTCAACCCTCGGACTGGGCTTCATTTACAATGCCACTAATTCCGACGCCGACTATGGATCAACTCCTCCCAGCCTTGGCTATGACTTCTTCCAGGGTCCGCTCGTCTATACCGGTGATTTGGCCGACACTGGAAGGGCCTGGGATGCAGCCTGGCCCGGTTACACCAACCTGGGCATGGTGTCGTTTAATAAATACATCAACGGCACCGACCCGGAAGACGCGGGACAGACCTACAACTACATGCAGGGCTTGAACGCTGACGGTTCGGTGTACACCTACAACGGATTGCCGACCAAGTACTTTGTGGCTGGTGACCCGGTAGGCAACGTCGGTGACGTTGATTTCAGCCCGGCTGACCGCCGCTTCATGCAGTCAACCGGACCGATTACCTTCCGCCCCAATGACAGTGTGGAAATCCTCGCTGCCATCATTGTCGGCGACGGTACGAACCGCAAGTCATCGATCTCGGTCATGAAATACTACGACGTCTTTGCTCAGAAGGCGTACGACAACCACTTCCAGATAGCCAACCCGCCCGTGGCGCCGATCGTGAGTGCCTCGACCACTAATGGGACAATTACCCTGCGGTGGACGGACACCTCTGAGGTCGATCATGGCGACTATCCTTTCGAAGGCTACACTATTTATCAAGGTGTCAGCCCCAGCGGTCCGTGGACGGTCGTCGACAACTTTGCCGTTCTCAACGCCACCGTGAAGGACGAGGTCATCGACCCGAACTCCGGTCAGACCGAGACGCGCGTGGTAAAGCTGGCCAATGATCATACCATGCAACGATATATTACGCTGCGTGAAGACTACATCACCGGCAATCCTCTCTATAATACCACGCGGTACTACTACAAGGTCGGCGCCTACAGCTACGACCCTGTGAAACTGCCCAAGATTCTGGAGTCGGTTACGGGACTATCCGTGGTTCCGCAGTGGCCTAACGCCGGCGAGCAGCTTACCTGGGCGCTGACCGATACGATTGCCGTGAATCACGCTGCCGGAAGGTCAGACGGTACGGTAACACCGTATGTGGTCGAGCCGAGATTACTGAACGGCCATGTCTACAAAGTCGTATTCAGAGAAGACCCGGTTCTTGGTTTCCTCTGGTCGCTCGTCGACAGTACGGCCGATACGACTCTTATTCTGGACAACGCCAATCAATCGGACGACGGCGATTATCCGATTCTCGATGGCTTCCATCTGAGAGTCGCCGGGCCGCCTCTGCAGGGCAGATCAGCCACTTACAGAAGTGCATCTCCAGCCAATATCAGCCCGGTGGTCCATGTGGCCGACACCGCCTATGAAGGCGGTCGCTGGTTTACGGGCCCTGGACCAGCTTACGGCGAGCTTCAGAACGGCATGGTCTATCTGGAGCCGAGGTTCAAGGGAACCACTCTTCTTCCGTCGGAGTATCCGATTGTGGAAATGCGGTGGCGACCTATGGAGTCATTTACCGATCTCACCGGCGACGGATACTTTACGCCGGGCGAGCCGTATGTGGTCGATGATACAGATCTTACGCAGAAAGCTTTCATGTACCAGAACTACGCACCACCTGCCAACTACCTGGGATTCTACAGGGTTCCGTTTACTGCCTGGGATGTAACTGATCCGGCAAACCCGAGACAGCTCAACGTGGTGGTGCGTGATCGCGATCAAAACCACCAGTGGGAGTACTGGTACGAAGCCACCAATGATGATACGCTCTACCTGCCTAACGGCGGTGACCTTTCCAGAAACTACATCTGGATTCTGAATACGACCTATGATCCCACCGGTACCTACTATGGAGACGGCACCGGCGGCACCATCGCAGCCACTGACGGTCCCGGTGGTGCGATGATTGATGCGGCATGGGCGCTCTATATGCTGGATCGAGGAGTCGTCGCCGAAGGCAATCGCTGGGGCATGCTTGCCGAGGAATTCACCTACCGGTTAGTGCCGTACTTCATTAACCTGCCGGATGATACCTTCCGCTTTGTGGCTACCAGCCCGGTCAAGACTCAGACCGAAAAGGACCTTGAGGCAATCAATGTCGTTCCCAATCCATACTACTTGATCGGACCGTACGATCCGGCGCCGACCAACCGAAACATCTATTTCCAACACCTGCCCGATAGCTGCACCATCAGCATCTACAATCTGGCAGGTGAACTGGTAAAGAAGATTACCAGGAGCGACGCCACATCGTCCATTACTTCCTGGGACGTAATGACGGAAAATAACCTGCCGGTAGCTTCAGGCATCTACATCTGGGTGGTTGAGGCTCCGGGATTCGGCCAGAGGATCGGCAAGATGGCGGTCTTCATGGAAGCCGAAGTAATTAAGAAATACTAAGGAACGGAGGAAACGAGTCATGAAATACAGATTACTGTTGGTCGTGCCGGCGCTCCTCCTGTTGGGCCTGTCTGCGGTCCAGGCTGGGAATCCCGCACGCACTGGTACCGCAGGAGCCTCGGAGTTGCTGATTCCAATTGGATCACGCGGCGCCGCCATGGGGGGAACTGTCACCGCCGACGCTTATGGCGTCGAAGCGGTCTATTGGAATCCGGCCGGGCTGGCCTCGCTTGAAGGAACGGAAGCGATGTTCGGTCACCTGCCGTATCTCGCCGATATCGGCGTCAGCTTCGGCGGTGTCGCTACCGCGATTGAAGGTTTCGGCACGCTGGCTGCAACCGCCAAGGTCGTCTCCGTTGGCGACATCCAGGAGACAACTGTCGATCAACCGGACGGAACCGGCCGACTCTTCAACCCGACGCTCACGGTGCTCGGTCTGACCTATGCCAAACAGTTCACCGCTAACGTCGCGTTCGGCGCTACCGGCATGTTCCTAAATGAAAAGATATTCGAAATGAATGCCAGCGGCATGGCCTTCGATGTCGGCTTCATTTATGACACGCGGTGGCACGGCGTGAAGTTCGGACTGACGCTGAAGAACTACGGCGCGAATATGAAATTCAGCGGCAAGGGGGGCGAAGTTCGGGAGAGCAATCACGGGCTTACCCCGGAAGGGAAGGCCTTCGATCTGCCGAGCTATATCGCGCTTGGCGTCGCCTACAACTTCTTCAATCAGAACAAGAGCTCGGTGACGTTGAATGGAAATTTCCGTTCCAACAACTTCTCCGAGGATCTCTGGCAGGGCGGGGCCGAGTATGCCTACGACGGCAAGTACTTCCTGCGCGGAGGTTACAATTACTCCAAACAGACCGATTATCTGTACGGCGCAACTCTTGGCGCCGGTTTGATCGTGCCCATCGGAAATACCAAGGTGACTTTCGAATACGCCTGGAATCAGACCGATGTGTTCGACGACAATCAGTTCTTCACGGTCAAGGCCAACTTCTAATCGATCGACATCTCGCTGACAACACATCGGGCGTCCATCGCGGACGCCCGATTTCTTTTGTGGTCACAAAAATAAACTCCGGCAGTCAGGGAATAACTGCCGGAGCTGAACTCTAGCGGTATGGGGAATCGAACCCCAGTTTGATGGCTGAGAACCACCTGTCCTAACCCCTAGACGATACCGCCAATTCAATGCGCAATGCTAAAAAAGCAACGTGCGAATATAGAGAAGTTCAAAAACTTGTGTCAAGAAATGTAACTACCTTGCAGGACAATAGGTTATGCGGCACGACAAACTAATCACATGACACCAAACAGCTTACTCGCATTCACTTTCTTGACCGTCTTTCGATGTTTTTTGGATGGCGATAATTGCTGTGCTCGTCGCACGATGTCATTATGGCCTGCCAGAATGGCTTCGTTGTGGCCTCGATTCAATGACACTGCATCGGCCCGCCGTTATAGTTTGGACGGTAACGGCTTAGTCAAAACTAAATGGACCTTAATAATTGACAGGAAGAGAGGGGATTGGCCGCCGATGACTCCATGCTCAGACCATGGCTGCCCGCTTATGCGAGCCATGTGGACAGGTATAGGTTATTTGTGGAAAATGGTCATGGATCACGTTCTCGCCCTATTTGTTGATTCAATTGAACACGAGGGTCTATATTGGGCGGCACATTCAGAAAACCAATGGAGGCATGATGACAGCCCGCCGACCGAAAAAATCCAAATCGTCACGAGAACTCACGCTCAAGGAGATCAGCTACCAGATAGATTTTCATCCCCGCGGCGTCCGAACGAGCGATGACATCGCACCGTGCGAGGAGATTATCGGTCAGGCGCGGGCTATTGAGGCGATCAAGGTCGGCCTGCATATCAAAAGCCGGGGATACAATATCTTTGTCACCGGCATGAGCGGTACCGGTCGGACCACCACCATTCAGCATCTCTTGCAGCAACTGGATCATCACCAACCGCAGCTGAACGACATCTGTTACGTGAACAATTTCAAGAATGAAGACAACCCCCGCGTCCTTGTCTTTGAGGCCGGCGACGGCAAACGCTTCAAGAAGGATATGGCCTATCTGGTGGCGTCACTGCGCAAGGTCGTCCCCAAAATCTTTCTCTCAGAGGACTACAAGGAGAGACAGAGTCGCATTGTCCGGGAATTCGAAAACCGGCAGAAGGAACTGGTGGGCAAGTTCGAGGAGAAGCTCGACACGGCATCATTCGTAATGGTTCAGATTCAAGCCGGGCTGGCGGTCCGCAATGAGATCCAGCCGCTGGTGGACGGCGAACCCGCGCCGATGGAGAAGCTCGAACGGATGGTTAAGGATGGTAAGTTTCCCACGGCCCGGCTGGATGAGCTGCACGCGCAATGGGAGGTACTCCGCCGGGAGTTCGACGCTACCTCACTGGAATCGAAGAAACTGACCACCAAGATGGAAGATGCTATCGAGAAGCTGAACCTCTCAATGGTTGCCCCGCTGGTCACGGAGAAAATCAATCTGCTCAGGAAGCGGTATCCGCTGGCCAAGGCGATAGAGTACCTCAATGAAGTCGAGGAGGCGCTGTCGCAGGATCTGGATCGCTATCGCGAGGCGCAGCCGCGCCGGGGAGAAGAGGAAGCGCCGCCGTATCGCAAGCGTGAGCCGTTCGAGGAGTTCTCCGTCAACCTGATACTTGATAATGCCGGCACGACCAAGGTGCCGATCATTATCGAAAACTCCCCTTCG
Organism: candidate division GN15 bacterium; assembly: GCA_003105265.1. GTDB lineage: Bacteria > Zixibacteria > MSB-5A5 > GN15 > FEB-12 > FEB-12. Next base: position 16,914 of record PQAP01000114.1, read on the forward strand.
TACAAGAATCTCTTTGGCTCGTTGGAGCGTGTGGTCGACCGGTTCGGCTACTGGCGCACGGACTTCACGCGCATTTACTCCGGTTCGCTGCTTCGCGCCGCGGGCGGCTTTCTGGTGGTCAATGCGCTGGATCTGTTGAACGAGCCCGGCGTGTGGTGGCCGCTGAAGCGGGCGCTGCGCAACGGCGAGATTGAGATCACCGGGTTCGACCCGTTCTACATGATGGCCGGCTCAGGCATCAAGCCGGAACCGGTACCATGTAGCGTCAAAGTCGTTTTGATCGGGGAGCCGCATCTGTACAACCTACTCTGGCGCGCGGATGATGATTTCAAGAAGGTGTTCCGGATCAAAGCCGAGTTCGACAGCGTCATGCCCCTCAACAACGAGAATCTGAAAGAGTATTTTTGTTTCGTGCGGCGACGGGTTACCGACGAAGGGCTGCTGCCGTTCGACGTGAGCGGGATGCAGGGGATTGCGGAATACGGGCGGCGCCTGGCCGGACACCGCAATCGGCTGAGTGTCCGTTTCACCGCCATTGCCGATATGGTTCGCGAAGCGAATTTCTGTGCGCTCGAACACACGGCCAAGCGAGTGACGCGGGCGGATGTCCATGCTGCCATTCTCAAAAAGCGACAACGGGTGAACTTGGTGGAGGAGAAGGTTCAGGAAATGTTTGACTCCGACGTCCTCCTCGTCTCTACCAAAGGATCCGCCGTCGGCCAGGTCAACGGACTGTCGGTCTATGACCTCGGTGAGTACAGCTTCGGCCGTCCCACCCGCATCACCGTCAACACCTCGCTGGGGAAAGCCGGAGTTATCAACATCGAACGGGAGGCGGATCTGTCCGGTCCGATTCACGACAAGGGCGTACTGGTGTTGAGCGGCTTCCTGCGACTGATGTTCGCTCAGGACAAACCGCTGGAAATGTCCGCGTCGATCTCGTTCGAGCAATCTTATTCGGGCGTCGATGGCGATTCCGCCTCTTCCACCGAGATATACGGCATACTGTCATCGCTGACCGGGCTTCCGATCAAACAGGGAATCGCCGTGACCGGCTCCGTGAATCAGAAAGGGGAGATTCAGCCGATCGGCGGCATCAACGAGAAGATCGAGGGTTTCTACGATGTCTGCATGGCCAAAGGGCTGACCGGTGACCAAGGCGTGATTTTGCCGCGGCAAAACGTGCAGGATCTGATTATCCGGCCCGATGTCGTTGAGGCCATCGGAAAGAAACGGTTCCATCTCTATCCGGTGGATACCATCAGCGATGGCATTTCCGTTCTCACCGGCGTGCCGGGAGGAAAGCGTCTGCCGAGCGGCAGTTTCACGCCAGGATCGGTGCTCGCGCTGGCCGATCAGAAACTTCGCACGATGGCGCTGACGCTGGAGAACTGGACGCGTCAGGAAAAGAAAAACAACAACGATGCCAACGGAAGGAAGAAGGAGAAGAAGCGCACGCCGCGGGCGACGTGACGCGCGCTCAATTGCACTTTCTTCTTGACACGCGATAAACGAATTTGTTTGTTAGGATTGAACTCTGCTATCGCGAGTTCAATGCGCAAAGCGAAAAGAGCCGGTACGGCTCAAGACGAGAACGCGGTCGGACATTCCGACCGCGTTTTGATTTGGAGTGTGTGCCGCTCGCTCAGAAATCGGCGCCGAGCGAGAAGTAATGGGTGGGCCGATCCGACACTTTGTTGAAATCCGTACTCCAGGCGATATCATAGCGCAAGAGCGCGAATCCAAGCACATTGAGCCGCATGCCGGTGCCGAAGCCGGTATGAATATCCTTGAAATGCTGCGTACCGTTCGGCTCAGTGGCCACGCCCTTGAAATTGTTGCCGAACCAGGTTGCGCCGACGTCGGTGAAAACCACTCCCATGACGTTTCCGAGCACCAGCGGCAGCGGGAAACCCAGTGCGAGCAACCGCACCATCGGGAATCGAAACTCCGCGTTGATCAGCCCATAGCGATCTCCCGCCAGACCATAATAGGGCACGCCCCGCAGCGGCGTGACGACCTCCGAGAAATAGAGGTTTTCAACATCGTATACCGTGGAATCGAGATCGCGGGAGCCGATCCAGTTGGTCGTGCCGCCGAGGAAATACCATTTGGGTGTTCGGCCACCAGACAGACCGCCCGAGAAACGGAGGGCAGCGGAGAATGCGCCCTTGATATGCCAGTATTTGCGGTAGTCGAATTCAACTGAACTGAAGGTCAGGTTGCGCGTATTGAACAGGTCAATGCCGGAACTGACGCTCAGCTTCGCGCGCTCGCCGTTGATCGGCCCGGTGTATCCCCAGAGGACGTTGTCGTGCACCCAGGAGAGCGTACCGACCGTCACACGGGTGTCGCGCGGCCGGCGCGTATCACCCAGCGCAATATCGTAATAGCGGCGGTCAATGAAGTACTCCGCCCCGACCAGCTCGATTCGACTGAACGTGGTGAACGGATGACTGATAAATCCCTCAAATCCATAGAATCTGTCGGAAAACAGATAACCGAAGTTGTCTACATAGTAGTTCTTACTGTGAAACAGGCCGACACCGTAGTTGGTGCGCTTGGTGCTGTTCAGATAGTACGCCTGCACGTTCGACTGATCGATCGTGTTGACCAGGTCGAACCCGACGATAATCTGCTGATTGCCGAGATAGTCGGAGAACACCAGGAACGACTGCCCGCTCAATCCGAAGAACGTGTTGTACGAAAATCCTCCGCCCACGAAATCAGGCGTAAACTTGACCTTGTATTTGTGCACGGTGTACTCGCCGCTCGATGTGGCCGGCGGAATGGAGTCGAATGACGCCGGTTCCTTTCGCAACGCACCGCCGGCGGTATCGGCAACGTCCCTCATCAGCGAATCGAGAGCATCGTGCTTGCGCTTGCTGACGTAGACGTAGTCATTGCCGACAATGCCGCTCTCGCCGGGTGTTTGGGCGGCGGTTGTGTCTTTGGCGGCGACCCGGGTTGTGTCAACGTCCGCCCTGACCGCGCTCGTATCCGTACTTGCTTTTTCCTGGGCCGGAGCAGTAGTGTCTGATACTGCTCTCACCGCAGCCGTATCCACGCGGGCGGTATCCCTGGCCGCGACAGGTCTCGGACCGGGTCGATCCGCCTGCTTGTATTTCCCTGCCGCGAAATCGGTGGGCTCGAGCACGCCGCCATTACCGGCCGGCACCAGGTCCTTCATCACGTACACGTCGAAACAACCGTTGTGAAACGCCTGAAAGGCCATCTTCTGACCGTCCGGCGACCAAGAAATCGCCTGCACGCCGGTCAGGATGTCGGTCACGGCCTGATATTCGACGGTGTCCAGCCGGGCCACGTAAATGTTGTCGATACCGTTCCGATTTGAGATAAACGCTACGCGCTTGCCATCCGGCGACACAGAGGGTGATCTATTGGCGCCCGGCCCGACTTCGAGCGGAGTCACTGCCAGCGTAGTGAGATCTATTTCGAATATGTTGTAGTCACCATAGTCGAAATCACCCGGTTTGACGAAGCCCGAATCGCTCTCCGGATGGCCGAAGCTGTTCATGGCCGGACGTCCCGGGTGCGGTCGATCGGAAGAGAACACGATGCGTTCGCTGCCCTTGACCCAGCTCGGACTGCCGTCGTCGTACCGATCATCGGTCAATTGACGAACGGAGTCACGGTCGATGCTCCAGACGAACAGGTCGCGCTTGTAGCCGTCGAGCGCCGAAAACGCGATCGCCTTGCCGTCCGGCGACCATGAGGGGGAGACGATACTCCGATAATCAAATTTCTTTCGCCGGTAGATTTCCCTCTTGTTAACATCGAAGAGAAAGAGCGCATCCTGACCCTTTGACTTGGCCACAAAGACGATACTTCGGCCGTCGGGTGAAAACGACATCCCCGAGACATACGAATGCAGCGATTCGAGGTCACCGCTTCGCTCCCCTTTGACCAGCCGTGCCAGTTCCCGGCCGTCGATCGCTGACAGCAGGACGATTTCGGTATAGTCTCGCCTGTCGGTGAAGATCGCCAGCTTGTCCCCTTCGGGAGAGAAGACCGGCTGTTCGTTGAAGAACGAGCCGTCCTTACGCGCTTTGGTCAACTGCGTGGCAAAATCATCCGGCTCTTTCCGCCGGGCGATCTCCGGCCAGTAGCGCCGCTTCATCTCCTTGGCGAACCCCTTGTAAAACTCCTCTTCGGTGGTGTTCAGGGCGGCCTTCATCGCCCGCGCCATCGTAAGATGAACCTTTCCTTTCTGCAGGAGTTCGCCCAGTTTCTCGATACCGTACCGATCCACCAGGTAATCGATCATCGCCTGACCTTGCCGGTAGGCGATATATCCCTCAATTTGCTCCGGCGGCTCAAGGTAATTGTTGATCGTGGCATCCCGGAGGTACATATCCGAGAAGTAATCCCAACCAAAGCGAGAGGACCACTCAGCGTACCCTTCGGCAAACCAGCCCGGCAGGTCAAATATGCGGCGTTGCAGAGAGATTGCGCCGATGGCGCCCCCGAAGAGCATGTCATAAATCACTGCGTGGGTCAACTCGTGGTGTAAGACATGACGGAGGTTCTCGTAGGAGCCGTCGACGGGTACGACCACCCGGTTCTTGAAGGCCTCGGTGAAGCCACCGATCGCTTCGTTGATGAGGTTGGGAATGATATTGGTCTGCTGGAAATCGTTGGGTGAATTGTAGATGAATACCGGGATTCGCCGCTGAATGACATAGTTCAGCTCGTTACTCACCTCAACATATGAGGTTTCCAGTACGGCGGCACCAAATTTGGCTGTCGGATAAGCATCCTCATAGAAATAGATGTCAAAATGGCGGGTCTGAATGTAATTCCATTCAAAATTCTTGTAGCGAACCTTGTTCTTGCCAAAATAAGTCTCCTGGCCGGTCACGGCCACCGCGCACAGAGTGAGGAAAAGGGTTGTGGCTTGAAGTATTCGCATGAGTCAATGACCTTTCATGTAATCCCGGTCTTTTATCGACTTATACCGACCGGCACAGGTGTCGATCCGAACTCGCACCGGCGTCGCAGCTATTGCTTTTCTCTATGTATGTCGGCGCCCAGGGCGCAAAGCTTCTCCTCGAGCCGGTAATATCCCCGGTCAATGTGATAGACCCTGAGGATCTCGGATTTGCCTTTGGCCGCCAGGCACGCCAGCACCAATCCGGCTCCGGCTCGAATGTCCGGTGCCATGACCTCAGCTCCCTTCAGCTCCGGAACGCCGTTGACGATCGCCTCGGCATTGGCCACCGTGATATCGGCCCCCAGCCGCCGCATCTCCATTGTATGAGAGAACCTGTCCGCAAAAACAGTCTCCCGGATGTGAGAAGTTCCCGAAGCAATGGTCGAAGCCGCCATGATGCAGGCCTGCAGGTCGGTAGGGAAACCCGGGAACGGAAACGTGGTCACCGAAACCGGCGAGAGCCGCTTGGGGCCTTTGACGCTGATTCCAGTTCGCTCCACCTTGACCTCGCACCCCATTTCCATGAGCTTGTGAATAACCATTGTCAAATCCCCGTCGGGGACTCCGCCGACTCTAACCTGCCCGCCCGTAATGGCGGCGCCAAACATGAAGGTTCCGGCTATTAGCCGATCACCCGATACCGAGTGTTCGACAGCCCGTAGCCCCTTCACCGGCTCCACGACGATATTGGGCGTCCCCGCTCCATGGATCTTCGCTCCGGCCTTGTTGAGAAAGTCGGCGACATCGACAATTTCCGGATCACAGGCGGCGTTGGTTATCACCGTGCGGTGCTTGGCAAGAACAGCGCCGAAGAGAACATTTTCGGTGCCCGTGTGCGAGGGACGGTCGAAATAGACCAGTCCACCGTGAAGGGGTTTCGCCTCCGCGATGACATAACCGGCTTCTTCACGTATTGTCGCCCCAAGCGCCCCGAAGGCCTTGATGTGGAAATCGACCGGCCGTGCCCCCAGCGAACAGCCGCCGGGCAGTGATACCCGGGCTTCGCCGACCCGCGCCAGGATCGGACCCAGCACCAGGAAAGAAGCGCGCATCTGACGCATGAGGTCGTAGGGAGCCGTATTTTCGGTGATCTTCGAGGCATTGATCGTCATCACCTGCGCTTTTGGATCGTACGAGACTTTCGCCCCTACGTACCTGATCATTTCGACAATGGTATCAATATCACGCAGAGGCGGCACGTTTCGGATTACCGACTCTCCCTTCTGNATCAGCAGGGCGCCGGCGATGATCGGCAGCGCCGCGTTCTTGGAGCCGTCGACCGTAATCCGTCCTTTGAGGGTCGCTGCTCCCNGAATGACAAATTTGTCCATATCCGCTATTTCCCAAGGCGCTGNGGGGTGATCGGTCCCGTCATACCTTGTGTTAGACAGTTAAGCCATCATTTTGACTAATCTCGGCCATTTGTCGAGATGAGGAAAGATATAAAAAGCCCCCAGCCAGTCCTACAATAGAACCGGATTCACTACCCCATGTGGAGCTCAGGCGAGACCGCCTGCTCGGATTCGTCGGCGACATCGAAGCTGGAGCGGACCCGTACAAAGAAATCGACCGCCTCATCGTGGCAGAAGTCGGGATTGGTCCAGGGCAGGCGGCAGAACTTGCCACGCGACCAGATCAAGCACACTTCGGCAAAGACCCCGGAGCCAAGGTAGATTCGGTGATTGAACTCCCGATGCGACGCCAGTACCAGGTTAGCCGGAGTCATGAGGAGGGGATCGATATTGACAGTGCGGAACGTATAGTCATGAATGTGATCGCCGAGCTGCGCTTCCACGCGGTGACAGATATCCTTAATCTCGACAAGGCCGTCCCGCTGGATCTGATTCTCGAAGGAGAAGAAACGCCGCTGTAACGAGTCTCCCATTTCCTCACGATACTCGACATTATTGGAGTGCGGGATGTCGATCGTCTCACACTGGACCCGGCCGAATCGCCGTTCCAGCTGAGAGAGAGCGTCAGCCAGCGCGTCGCGCGACGAGTGGACAATAGAAATCACCAGTCGCCCCGGAGAAGCTTTCTGAATGCGTGCCATGAATGCAGAATTGACTATACACGACATGGAATCAACAAAAAAGCACGGTAAGCTTCCGTTTGACTCCGGCGGGAGTCACAGATATATTCATCGACAGGAAAGAGACCTTCTGTGGAGTATAGCTCATGAGTCCGAAAAATATCCGTGCCGCGCGCGGCTCCCGGATTACCTGCCGGGGATGGCACCAGGAGGCCGCGCTCAGGATGCTCAACAACAACCTCGATCCCGAGGTCGCGGAGAAGCCACAAGAGTTGATCGTTTACGGCGGCACCGGCAAGGCCGCACGCAACTGGGAGGCCTATCAGGCCATCGTCAAGTCACTCAAAGGGCTTGGCAACGATGAGACTCTTCTGGTCCAGTCCGGAAAGCCGGTCGGCATCTTCCGCACTCACGAGTACGCTCCACGGGTGCTTATCGCCAATTCTCATCTGGTACCCCGGTGGGCGACATGGGAGAAGTTCCGGCAGCTGGAGAAGCTGGGGCTCATCATGTTCGGGCAGATGACCGCCGGAAGCTGGATCTATATCGGCACGCAGGGGATTTTACAGGGCACGTACGAGACCTTTGCCGCCGTCGGCGACAAGCATTTCAAGGGGGATTTGACCGGTCGCTGGATTCTGACCGGCGGCATGGGGGGGATGGGTGGCGCCCAGCCGTTGGCTGCAACCATGAACGGGGCCTCAGCGCTGATCGTCGAAGTCGACGAAGCGCGGATCAACCGCCGGCTCAAAATCGGCTACTGCGATGTCAAAGTGAAGAACCTGGACAAAGCTCTCAAGCTCATAAAAGAACATACGAAGCGGGGAGAGCCGGTGTCGGTCGGGTTGGTCGGCAATTGCGCCGAAGTGTTTCCCGAGATTTTCCGGCGCGGCGTCGTGCCGGACATTGTCACCGATCAAACCTCGGCCCACGACGAACTCAACGGATATATTCCCGAGGGATTGACTGTTCAAGAAGCCGATCGGCTCCGCAAAGGCGATCCGAAAGCGTACATCGAGCGGTCGTATGCGTCGATGGTCAAGCACTGCGATGCCATGGCCAAGTTTCAGAAGGCCGGTTCGGTGGTTTTCGACTATGGCAACAACCTCCGCGGGCAGGCGGAAGTGGGCGGACTGAAGAACGCCTTTGCCTTCCCCGGTTTTGTGCCGGCCTACATTCGGCCGTTATTCTGCCTGGGCAAAGGGCCATTTCGGTGGGCCGCTCTTTCCGGAAACCCTGCCGATATCAGAACGACCGATCAGATCATTCTCGACAAGTTCAGTTACAACCAGCCGCTAATCCGCTGGATCAAGAAGGCCGGTGAAAGAGTGCCGTTTCAGGGGCTGCCGTCGCGAGTCTGCTGGCTCGGCTACGGTGAGCGGGCCGAGTTTGGCGACATCATCAATACGTATGTCAAGAAGAAGAAGATCAGCGCGCCGATCGTCATTGGCCGCGATCATCTCGACTGCGGCTCGGTGGCCTCGCCGAACCGTGAGACTGAAGATATGCTTGACGGCTCCGATGCAATCGCCGATTGGCCGCTGCTTAACGCCATGCTGAACACGGCCTCCGGCGCCAGCTGGGTATCGATTCACCACGGGGGCGGGGTGGGGATCGGCAACTCCATTCATGCCGGAATGGTGGTGGTTGCCGACGGCACCAAAGAAATGGCGACCCGGCTGAATCGCGTGCTGACCAACGATCCGGGGACCGGCGTGATGCGGCATTGTGATGCCGGCTATCCGGAGGCGATTGCCTTCGGCAAAAAGACCAAAATCAAGATTCCGTCATTGTAAGCGTGGCCTGGTTTGACGGCTGCATTCTAAACTGCAATGAGTCGGCTGGCCGCTATTGTCCTTCACTTTGTTGAGCGATTGCGGAGTGTCTATTACTGGCTCACTTTCAGGCGGTATATCGGGTTTCTGGCTCTCCTGACCGCGGCGCACATCCTTTTCTTTTTCGTCTACAAGACGCATCCCGGCGTCGATGGCGAGATCTACCAGCGTATCGCGCGCGCCATTCACACATCACCGGACTGGTGGGGATGCGGCGCCTTTGAAGGCGCCTTTTCGCCCCTCTTTTCAATCTATCTCGCGGCGTTCTGGAAGCTGTTCGGTACTACTCAATGGCTGTTCTTTCTGGGTAATGTCGTGATGGCGCTCCTGATCGCGCTTGCGGCGCGAGAGGTTGTTCGACGGCTTTTCGACGCTCAGATCGCCATGTGGTCAAGCGCGCTCTTCTACGGCTCCATGATGACTTTTTACTTCACATTGTACTATCGATACGAACTGCTTTCCACGCTGCTTCTCGGTCTGGCCATGTTATTCGCAGTGAAGTACCCCGTGAAAATCTGGGCGATGATAGCGGCAGGGTTGTGTTTTGGCCTGGCGGTACTGGCCACGGCGCGCATTTTGTCGCTGTTGCCGGGTTTCATGCTGTTGCTCTGGGCCTGCCGGAGCGATCTGCCGCGTCCCCGCGCTGCGTTGCACATGGTCCTGTTCGTCCTTTCGACTGCCCTCGCGATCGCGCCCTGGACATATCGCAACTATGTCTGCACCGACCGGTTCATCCCGCTCACCCCCAACGGCGGCATTGTCTTCTACATGGGGTATAACGGGAATGCGGACGCCGGATACCTCAACCAGCACAATTTCCCGCCTCCGTTCGATACGCTCTCGCCCGGGAATGATTCAGCGTTCTACCGCGGCGCCCGAGAGTTCATGTTGGCGCACCCCGGCCGGGCGCTTCAGCTGGCAGCCAAGAAGGCATACCTCACCTGGCGCATTCACTATTTCGACTCCTCTTTCTTTTATCCGTTTTTCTGGATCGGCGTGCTGATACTGCCGAAGCTCATGGGCCGTCGCAATCGTGGTCAGGCAGTTGCCGTCCAGATCATGTTTCTCGGATACACGCTGTTTCACTGCCTGTATTCCGCGCGCTACTATTATCTGATCCCGGTGCTTCCTTTTATCTATGCTGTCGCAGTCGCGACCCAGCACCGAATTGGACGGTATATATTAAAGCACTGGCAGACAGCGTGAGCGCAGTACTGCCCGGTATGTTGCAGGCGTCAAAGGTTGACTTCACGTTGTCACTTCGTATTTTATCGTCTCGTTGCCGACTCGAGGACGGATTGTCCTTAGCCGTTCTCGTGGACGCAGATCGCTGGTATAATACATTATGGTCGTTTCGCTGCTGATTACGAACATTGGACAGTTGCTCACCATGCAGGGAGCTTTCCCTCGACGAGGGAAAGCGATGAGTGAGCTTGGGATTATCCGTAATGCTGCAGTGGCAATCGATGGTGACAGGATTGTGGCGGTCGGTGCCGCTGCCGACCTCGAGAAGCAGTGCGGTCCTGCGCGCTGCCCGGTTATAGATACCCATGGCGCGCTGGTGACACCGGGGCTGATCGACCCGCACACCCACCCGGTCTTTTCGACAACGCGTGAAGACGAATTTGAGATGCGTTTGCAGGGGAAAAGCTACATGGAGATCGCTCAGGGGGGCGGCGGTATTCGGCGCTCCGTCAGAGACCTGCGGTCCACACCCGTGAGCGTTCTCCTCGCTAAAGCCCGGCTTCGCCTGGATCGATTTCTGGAGCATGGTGTGACGACAATCGAGGCCAAGTCCGGCTACGGGCTGTCGACCGAATCCGAACTCAAACAGCTTGAAATCATCAGGGAACTTGATGAGACGCACCCGGTCGATATGGTCCCCACATTTCTCGGCGCGCACGAATTCCCGGACGAGTATCGCGAAAATCGCGAGGGGTATATCCATCTCCTTATCGACGAGATGCTCCCGGCGGTCGCGGAGCGGAAGCTGGCGGTCTTCTCCGATATTTTCTGCGAAGAAGGTGTCTTCGACAACGCCCAATCGCGCCGTATTCAGGAAGCCGCGCTTAAACACGGCTTGAAATTGAAATTCCATGCCGACGAGCTGGCCTCTACCGGTGGTGCAGAGCTGGCGGCTTCACTCAAGGCGGTGTCTGCTGACCATCTCGTCTACATCTCCGACAATGGGATCGCGGCGCTGGCTGCTTCCGGCACTGCCGCGGTGCTCCTGCCGGGTACTTCATATTCGCTTGGCAGTAAGAAATATGCACCGGCCAGACAGATGATCGAAGCGGGCGTGGTGGTGGCGCTGTCGACCGACTGTAACCCCGGGTCCAATAACAGTGAGTCGCTTGCCATGATGATGTCGCTGGCGTCCGTCCAGATGAAGATGACCGCTGCCGAGAGCATGTCCGCCGTCACCGTGAACGCGGCATATGCTGTCGGAAGGGACGATATCGGCGTACTCGCGCCCGGCAAACTGGCCGACCTGGTAATCTGGGACGCCGCGGACGTCCGGGAATTGCCGTATCATTACGGCGTCAACCTTGTTCGCACCGTCGTGAAGAGAGGAGAACTGGCAATTGTCTGCGATTAGGCCTGCGTGTGGCCGTGGCTGGATTATGCCTTGCGGATCACGCCGGATCATGCCGCTGGTGGTCGCCGCAGCCATGATCGTCGGCGGCTGTGGCGTCTACACCCTCAATCCCAAGGGAAAATCATCCTTCAAGACCATTGCGATCGAGCCATTTGAAAACAAGACCGCCCAGTTCGGGTTCACCGACCGTCTGACGGAGATAGTCACTGACGCGTTCATCAAAGACGGCAACTTGAAAGTCGTTCCGGAGGAGAACGCCGACGCCATTCTCATCGGGACACTCGTAACTTATAGCCGCGTGCCGCTTCGATTCGGACTCAATGATCAGGTCGCCGAGTACAAGGTCCGGCTTGAATTCGATATTGAAGTGCGCAACGCCAAGGATCAGTCGGACATTCTCAAGGACCGTTTCCTGCAGGAGGCCTCGTACGATGCTGCCACTGAAACGGAAGATGACGGACAGCAGCGGGCGGCGCAGAAGCTGGTTGATGCCATCCTGAATCGCACCACCAAGTCTTGGTAGGGTCAATCGAAATCGAGCATAAGAAAACGGGTCAGGAGCTGTCTGCTCCTGACCCGAAATCATGTCAAAGGGTCGACCGCGGACTAGAAAATCAGCCAGAATTCTTTGGTGAATCCGCGACCTGTCCCGCCGACGTTGATATCCATCTGGTTATCGAATACGCCGATCTTGGTCTTGACCGAATCGGTGAGCACCACGTCGTCGGTATACCCGGTGTTCATCGGACGACACAGCACCACCGTGTATTCCGGCCGCTCGGCTCCAAGAGGAGCGTAATCACTGATTGTCCTCGTATCCCACCGGCTGCCGCGAGTCGCCGCGGGCAACCGGAATTTTGTGGAGTCGAGAATGTAATACGGCACGGTCTGGCCGAGGTCCCAGCCACGGATGAAGAAATCCAGGGTTCTGAGATTATCGTTTTCAAACAGCGTGTACCCATGATACGAACTGGTGTCTTCGTGGAAGTAGGCCGGGTATCCCGCATTAATAAGATCCTTATTGGCGCGGTACACTTCCAGCGTCCCCTCATCCTTCACCTGATCCCACGGATCCGAGGTCGTAGCCCGGTGCAAATTGATTCCCTCTGCCAGGAAAGTCGAGTCCGTAGTGAGTGCGCGCCAGTTAAGGCCATCCCAATCGCCACTGGCCAGCCCGGCAAAGAGCACCCATAGCTGGTCCTCCTGGCGTCCCACCGAGTCGGGGGCATTGAAGTATGTGACCGGCTGACCGGCCAAACTGTCCGAGGTGTCGCGCACGGTGTACGCTCCGCGCCACACGCTGTGGCTGTTATCCGCCCAGCGGACCCGCAGGTACAGGGTGTCATGAAACGTCAGCGCCTGAACGTATACGGAATCCGCGATGGCGGTGACTCCCGCTACGGCCGGCGTGGGCGCCAGCGTGGTCGAGAGGTCAACCGCAGTCGGCGTGATGCCGTTCCAGACTGTGGCCTCGGGATTGTCCATGGATGGCGCGGCAGTGCCCTGCGTGACGACGATTCGCTGTGGCTTGGGCGTTACCGGCTCGCTCGGCTTATCGCTGCCGCAGCCGAATAGCAGCAGCGCAGTCACTAAGAGACCGGCAATGAGAAGTGAATGGCGCATATCTATATCTCCTTAAGATTTCAGAAGAAGCGTGCCAACCAAAGATAATCAACCGGACGGCCGCGAACAAGCGCGGAATCAGGCCTTCGCACGTTTTACGATTACCATCGTGAGGTCGTCAAACACGTGACGCTCGGAGGCATACGATTTCACCACATCGTAAATCACGGTTTCAATCTGCTCCGACGTCTTGTCGCGATTGGCGCGAATGACCTCGACCAGCCGGTCCAGGCCGAATTCCACCCCAGCGTCATTGAACACTTCAGTTACGCCGTCAGTGTAGAACACCATCAGGTCGCCGGGATTGACCACGAGCGCGCGCTCTTCGAACTTGGCGTCCGGCTGCACCCCCAGCACCGGTCCTCCCTCACGAAGGTACTCCACTTCACCGGTGGCACGCAGCAGAATCGGCAGGTTATGACCGCAGTTGGAGAAGGTGAAGATGTGGTTGCGGCTATCCAGCACGCCGTAAATGGCCGTGACGTAATTGCCCGGTTCGAGGGATTCACACAGCAGCGAATTGACTTTCTGGCAGATTGTCCGAATCGAGTAGTTGTTCCTGATTTCCGCAATCAGTGACGCCCGGAATGACGCCATGATCAGGGCCGCCGGAATGCCTTTGCCCGAAACATCTCCTACCGCGATCCCAAGGTGACTGTCAACAATGTTGATGAAATCGTAGTAATCACCGCCGACCTGCCCCGAAGAGATATTCTTGCCGGCGATATCATAGCCCTCAAGTTGCGGATTGTGGTAGGGAAGGAAAGAGCGCTGAATCTCGCGGGCGATATTCAGCTGTTCTTCCAGCCGCTTGCCCGACACTTCGGTTTCGTGCAGCCGCGCCCGCTCAAGCGAAATCGCCGCCTGTGTCGCGAACGCTTGCATCAGGGCCACCGATCGATTGTTGTAAGCGCCGATCTGGTTCGACTCCAGGTTCAGAACGCCGATCAGCCGGCCATCGAGCTTGATCGGGACCACGATTTCACTGCGGGTCGAGGGGTTGGCGTCGACATACCGGCTGTCTTTACAGACATCCCGAACAATCACCGGCTCCCCGGTCGAGGCGACATGCCCGATCAGCCCCTGGCCGATTTTTACCTGGATCTGGTCCTCACGCACCGGGTCATAGCCGACCGTGTACAGCGACTTGATACTTCCCTCCGAAGGATCGACCAGAAACACACCGCCGGCNTCNTANTCGACCACCTGCTTCAGCGAATCCAGAATCTCGCGCATGACTTCGTCGACATCGAGCTTNCCNGACAGCTTCTTGCCAACCTGGTAAAGCAGGTCCTTCTCCAGCGCCTCGCGCTTGATCTCGCGATACAGGTGGGCGTTGTCGATGGCCACCGCGATCTGGTCATTGAGGCCGGTCAGGATGTCGAGATCGGCGTCGGTGAATTCACCGTCAATCTTGTTGATCGCCTCGACCACGCCGATCATCTGCCCTTTTCCGATCAACGGCACCGAGATGATCGACCGCGTCGTGATATCACCGGCCTGCTCGATCGAGGGCTCAACCCGTTCGTCATGGGTGGGATCGTTGATAATGACCGGCTCACGGTACTTGGCCACCCAGCCCACCACGCCCTGTCCGACTTCGAGGAAGAACGTCTTCATACAGCAGTCGCTGCTTTTCATGAAGCGGATCTTCATGTCCGTGCGGTCATGATCCACCCGGAAAACGACTGCGGCATCGCAGTTGACCGCTTTCATTACCAGCTTGAGCACCAGTTCAATCAGTTCTTCGTATTCAACGGTCGAGTTGAACGAACGAGCGGCTTCGAGCAGCAATCTTTCGGTCCTGGTATGCGAGATGGACGGGGTCATAGGGCGTCAAGGTACGCAGACCCACCGTTTTGTCAATCAGAATCAGGTAAGCCATTTCGCGACAATCAATTACAATAGATTGGGGCAGACAGCCAGGCCGCAGAAATGGCGAACTGACTATTTACTAAACGACCACCGGAGCGGCGCGTCTTTTCTCTCAAAATCCCAGACTCTTTCGCTGCCTAACTATGTAGACTGCGGAAGACGGAACGGCATACGCAGGAGGTCTACCGAAAATGAATGCTTCAGCGCGCAAGACCATCATTACGGCGACCCTGATAACGGCGGTCGCTTTGGTAATCGGTCTGCTTCAGGAGGTAAACGTGGCTGCGGGTAAGGAAGGCAGGGCGCTTCAAATGAAAGATCGGCAAGAGGTTGAAAAGGCAATCAATAACGTCTTTGGCTGGGCGGTCACCAAGGATTTCAACCTGTTTTTCAGCACGATCGCAGACGATTCCGAGTTCATCAGTGTCACGCCATACAAACGTGTGAAGTTTGGTGTCGAGGACGTGAAGAAGGACACGGCATTTTGGAGCAACCCCGACTTCAGGGCTATCCGCCATGAACTCCGCGACTTGAGACTCACCTTCTCACGGTCCGGCGATGTTGCCTGGTTTTACTGCGTGCTCGATGACATCAATGAACTCAAAGGGCAGCCGGCCAACTGGGAAAATGTGCGGTGGACGGGGGTCGTCGAGAAACGCGACGGCAGGTGGCGAGTGGTCCAGCAGCACTTCTCATACGCGCAGTAGTAACTGACACCACCGCCGCACAGACCGATCCACTCGAATTTCAGAAACTGCATGTTCCCGCTGTGCCGAGCGCAGTCGAGGCACGCAGATTGCCTGGTTCTCGACTTCGCTCGAACCAGCGGGTAATGGGTGCCTGTATTTGCGGCCCAAAGGTGCTTGAACGGGCAGGCGAGAGGTGCCCGCACCGAAAAAGTAGAAGCGCCCGTTTGTCCGCTGTGCCGAGCGCAGTCGA
>PQAP01000115.1 GCA_003105265.1 candidate division GN15 bacterium
GGCAATACCGTAGATGGCCCAGCATCCCGCCACGCCGCCGACGCAATTGAAGATTGCCAGCGAATTAGCCGGCGGAACTGACCACAGGTTGTCGAGCAAAGAGACGAAGTTTCGTATTGCGATAAGCGATGATGCCTGCAAGCTGTTTTGCGCCTCGAGCGCCAGTTCGCCACCTGGAGATACACTTGCGAGCAGTAGATACCCGTCGCCGTAAACAAGCGATCGCGAGCGAAGCAGGTAGAACAATGCAAATAGAACAGCCGAGACCAGTGCAACTACTAGGATCTTTGAGGGAGATCGCGTGGCCGACAAGTTCTTCCTTTGCGATCTCAGCATCAGCTTGGCAAGTCGTGATGACACGGGCGGAAGGGTCGGAAATCCGGCGATCAGGAGAACAGCGACAACCCATACTGGCGGCAAGGTACCCAGCCAACTGAACCCCCAGGTCCAGTACGCTGACACCAGCGCGCCAAGGGCATACACTATGAGAACGCCATAGAATGGCAAGAAGTATAGGTACGCTGTGCCCCCTGGAGATGCCTTTAATGTCCCGCCGTAATGTGGAGGGGAGTTCCGTGAACCGGGCTTGCCCGCGCTCACGGCCGAACTCCCGGCACCGTGCAGTACCGAAGGACCGCTGACATTATGCGAGAATGAGTAATCAGGTGAACCAAGTCATTGCCCCATGAAATACCCCCGGCAGGATTCGAACCTGCTACCCTCTGCTTAGAAGGCAGATGCTCTATCCGAATGAGCTACGGGGGCATCACCAATTCACTTGTCACTCAAAAAGTAGAGCCCAAGCCCTGCCCTGGCAAGACTTTTCTGGGCCACAAAAGGAGAAGCGGGGCTCGTTCACCGGGCCCCGCGGACGAAAAGTGGGATGGAGTCATGTCTGTCGGACCCGAGTGCTGCCCGGACAGGAATCCTCCTGCACTCGAAGTCCGACCGTTATTTCACGCATCACTGGCTGCGATGCTGCATTTTGATTCCGGGTGGCGCCGACTCGGCTGTGCGGCCATCGTCATGGCAGTCTTTGCAGACGGGGTCGGCGTCATATTTCCGATCGGCATGGCAATCGGTGCAGTCCATCTGTGCATGGGTCTCATCCAGCTTCAGCCCGGTCACCGCGTGCTTGAAGTTCTCCTGGTTCCACCCGGCGTGGCAATTGACGCACATCCGGCTGATCCTCGATATCTTCTTGCCGGTGGGATGACAGGCCCAGCAGTCAATCTCATTGTGATACGGATTGAGCGGCCAGCCGGTCTGGTTGTGCGAGAATCCGGGACGCTCCTTCGTATCGTGACACTTGGCGCAGGCATCGGCCTTGTGGCAATCGTTGCAGACGGCGTGCACCTGTTCCTGAGTCTTGCTGGTAGTGGCCGGGCGCTGAATATCGTGACAGTAACTGCAGTTTTCCTGATGATGACAGTCCACACACCGGAAGCCGAAGAGATCGATATGTTCCTTGTGCTGGAACGTGACAATCGGCCCTTCTTTGTACGGCGTATCGTACACTTTCTTGGCCGGCGTCGTGATGACCGGGTGCGGACGCCCGACGATATCGGTGGAGTCATCACCGGTCGCCGAGAGCGGCCGACCGGCCGAAGGAAGATGGCAGACCACGCACTTGGTGTCGTGGCTCCATTCGCGGTGGCAGGAGAGGCACTGACGGTGATAGGCGCCTTTGAGACCGGGCTGCCGCAGGTTATTGGGATTGGTCTCATTGCCGTGGCAGTCCTTGCACGGCGGGATATGGCCGGGCGGACTGTAATGGTGGCAGACACTACAACTGTCGTTCATTTCGGCCATGCCGGCGTGCCGCTTGTGGTTGAAATGGACGGCCTGATAGGTGTCGGCGATTTCGTCGATCAGCAGCGAGTCCGGCGCCTCGACCAGCGCATGCGCCGATTTCGTGTGGGTCATGGTCAGGGTCGGACACTGTTTCAGGCACGGCTCCTTGGCCGTGGGAACCTGACACGTATGGCATTCCTTGCAGTTGATCTTTCCCTGAATCTGCGGCATCGAGGCGTTACCCTGCGGCTGCTGAGCACTTGCCCCGCCCGCTACTATCAGCACTATTGATATTTGAGCAGCGAGACCAAAGAAAAGCTTCATCGTACAATCCTGTTGATATTTACCACGGATGTCCTCTCCGGCTGCACGGCGGCGTTCAGAACGTGACCATTCGGCACGGTGATGACCGGGAAGTTGACGACGACGAATCGGTACACGAGCACCAGCATACTGATGAGACCGACTGTCACCAAGATTTCGAAAATAGACGGGAAATATGTTTTCACGGGATAAAGCGGTTTATAGGCGACCAGGAAGACGTTGATGCGGTTCAACGCCACGCCGAAAATCACCAAGCTGGCGGACACGAACAGCCCTTTCACCGAGTTGCGCACCCGGCTCATCGAGAGCAGGACAATCGGCGCCACCACACCGAGCAGAAGCTCAATAGCGTACATGTATGACTGCACCGAACCTTCGAACACGTACGGCCAGGCCTCGCGAATGGTCAGGTCGCCGATTTTCAGCGCCAGATACACGCCGAGCAACACCGGCGTGTATCGGGCAATCGACGAGAGAACAGGTAATTCCGGTTTCAGCTTGAACGATCGCGACGCCAGGATCGACTCGAATATCACCATCGGAAAACCGACCGCGATAGCCGACAGCAGGAACAGCAGCGGTGAAATCGAGGTGTACCAGAGCGGATGCATCTTGGTCGGAGCGATCACCATCAGGGTTCCGAGCGACGACTGGTGCAGGCAGGAGAGCACGACACCGGCAATGATGAACAGGAAGATGAATCGGCTGAGGAAGGCGTCGCTTATCGTCAGCACTGATTCGAACAGACGGTTGAATACGTGCAACGGTCCGGGGAGATTGACCCGCCCTTTGAATCGTTCCACGACGATCGGCAGAAATTCGATATACAGCACGCTGAGATACACCATCACGCACATGCCGACCTCGAACAGCACCGAATTCCCCTGCCACATCGATGGCAGCATCGGGTGCCAGACATTATAGTACCGTCCCAGATCGGCCAGCAGCCCGATCACCACGAATGTATAGCCGAGCATCGCGGTCAGCAGAGCCGGGCGGACGATGACGTGATACTTTTCCTTATGGAATATCTCCGCGAGTGCCGCCGTGGTAAAGCCGCCGGCAGCCAGGGCGACACCGGAGGCGACGTCAATCGCAATCCAGATCCCCCAGGGATACTGGTCGTCGAGATTGGTGGCCGCGCCGATGCCGAACAGCAGGCGGTACACATACGCCGCCATTCCCACGAGCGCGATACCGAAGAGCACCTTGGTCCCTCGGGAGAAGTACTTTACAGGCATGACAGCCGGAGCTTCGGTGTTATTCATGGCGGCTCTCCTCTTTGCCGTTCTTCTCCGCGCGGAGTGAATGCATGATCAGACCGAGAAGCCCATACAATGCCAGCGGCGGGACAAAGGACTTGAACACGCCGTGCTGTATGGTTTCGGTCAGGTTGGGAATCACGGTAGCGGTGAGTTTGGGGAGCTCCGTGTTATTGAAATCGGCGCCTGCCAGATAGAGCCAGCCGGTTCCGCCGGCCTCAGTTTCTCCGTAGACATGGTCGACATACTTTTCGGGACTGGCATTAATACGGCTGTGAGCCGCAATCAGCAGATCTTCGCGTTTGCCGAATGTGAGTGCTTCGTTCGGGCAAATGGCGACGCAGGCGGGCTTCTTCCCTTCCTGAGACAGGCGCGTGGCACAGAAGGTACATTTTCTGACCTGAGGATTCAGGGCGTTGTCATACTCGTAGGCCGGGATCTGGAACGGGCAGGCCACCATGCAGTAGCGGCAGCCGATGCATTTCCAGGCGTCATACACCACCGGGCCTTCAGGCGTCTTCTGAAGTGCCCCCACGATGCAGGCCGACGCGCATGCCGGACGATTGCAGTGCATGCACTGTATCTTCATGGAGTATTTCTTCGACGGATCTCTGGGATCAGAGAACTGGTTGACTACCGTATAAGCTCCGGCATCCGGACGGCGATGTCTCGCAAACACCGATTTGTCTTCGAATGCCTTGAGGTCCTGGGTCGGCAGTGCATTGGCGTCATTGCAGGCCCACTCGCATTTTCGACATCCGATACAGGCCACCGTGTCCACCAGGACGCCCAGTGAATTGGGGTTGAGCGCAGTTTGGGCTCCATCACTGGCCAGTGCCTCTCCAGCCATCAGGGATGCCGAACCGGCCGCCGATAACTTGAAGAAATCTCGTCGAGTAATGCCCATATGTAGAATCTCCTTACGTTCCGACGGCCAATTGGGGATGGGAATACTGTGAAAGATTTCACAAGGCAACCCATGACCCAACGACTATTAACGACTAAATATGCCACCTTTGTATTGTCTTGTCAAGGATTTCCGGAGAAAAATCGTAATTATGATTGCCTCTCTCCTGACCGTGAACACCCTGAGAGCGTGGCACTTCTCCTTTAATTACATAAGGTTACAGAAGTCACTTGAAACCTTCTCGAAAAAACCTCGTACTACGAACCAAAAGTGAACCTGTCTGGGTGCGAATTTAAGAATCTGGTCGTTCTTGGAGGTGATGATGAAGATTTTAACAAGCTATTGGGTAATCGGGGTCGTATTTCTCCTCATTTCCGGCTCTGCCCTGGCGGCTCGAGACGAAGACCACCTAACCAGGACGTTTCCGGCCAAACGGTTGGTTCGCCTCGAAACGTCGATGGGAACATGCGTGATCAAAACCGGTACGACCAACGAGATTAAAGTCGACCTGGACTACTCGGTCGAGTTTTCCGGCGGTGGCTATTACCAGCCGGAGATGGAAGAGGAAGGCGATGAACTCGTTCTGGGAGAAAGGATGAAGTGTCGCCATTGCAGAGGTGAAGTTACCTGGACGCTGACAGTGCCCGAGAGGACGGAAGTCAGGTTTGAAACCGCCTCGGGCGACCTCGAAGCGACTGGAACCGCCAGTCGCATCGTTGCCGGTATTGCCTCCGGAAGCGTATCTCTGACCGACTGCAAAGGTCCTATTCATGTGAAGACCGCCAGCGGTAGATTTGATATCCGCAACTATTCCGGCGAGCTTTCCGCCAGTACGGCCAGCGGCGATATCGATATACGAGCGTGCGAAGGCGACATCGAAGTCAGCACGGCCAGCGGCGACATCAAGGCGGCCGACCTTAGCGGCGATCTCGCACTCACGACAGCGTCCGGTTCCGTCAGGGCCGACAATCTTAAGGGGAAGATGAAGCTATCTACCGCCAGCGGGAACGTTCGCGCCTCGGGGATCAGCGTTGAAGGGATCAGCTCGTTCAGTTCCGCATCGGGCGATGCCGTCGTATCTCTGGCCTCATCGCCGGCCTCAGATATCGAGGTCGGTTCCGCCTCGGGCGACGCGGTCTTGCGATTCAACGGCAATCCGATTCGCGGACATATCGAGTTCATCGCGCTGGCGGACGAAGGAGACATAAGCGCGCCGTTCAAGTTCGATGATGAGCGGGAGTTCAGACGTCATGGCCAGTATTATATCGGGAAATCGGCCACGGTGGGCACGGAAGGTCCGGAGATTACCATAAGGACCGGCTCGGGAGAAGCTGCCCTGGAGAAGTGACCGTCTCCCCTGACCGTTGAATATCAGCCCGCCTTCACGGCGGGCTTTCTTTTTGGGTGGGAGCTGTTGTATAATTGAGTAACGAAAGGAAGGGAACCATGTCAATCAAAGCATACGCCGCCATGGCGGCGAAAGAAACGTTGCAGCGATTCGAGTATGATCCCGGCCCGCTCGGACCGCATGAGATCGAAGTGGCCGTGGAATACTGCGGTATCTGTCACTCCGATGTACACGTGATCGACAATGACTGGATGAACGGCGTCTATCCCCTCGTCCCCGGGCACGAAGTGGTCGGCAAAGTCACCCGGATCGGCGAGCATGTCTCTTATGTCAAGGTAGGACAGCGCGTCGGCATCGGCTGGCAGTGCAACTCCTGTGGAACGTGTGAGTGGTGCGGCATTGGCGAAGAACCGCTGTGCTCCCAGAACCAGGCGACCTGCGTCGGGCACCACGGTGGATTCGCGCAATCGGTCCGCGCTAACGAGCGGTTTGCCTTTCCGCTGCCCGAAGGCATGAAATCAGAGAACGCCGCGCCGTTGCTTTGCGGCGGGATTACGGTTTATTCGCCGCTCCGGCTCTATAGTGTACAGCCGCATCATCGGGTAGGTGTCGTAGGCATCGGCGGGCTGGGACACATGGCGGTCCAGTTCGCCAATGCTATGGGCTGCGAGGTGACGGCCTTCTCTACTTCTGCCGGTAAAGCCGACGAAGCCAGGAGATTGGGTGCGCATGAATTCGTCGTGAATACTGACCCTGACGCCTTGAAAGCGCAAACAGGCAAGCTCGATTTCATTTTGGTTACCGCATTTGCGCCGCTCGATTGGTCAGCATATGTGGCGATGCTTCGCCCGCACGGCAAACTCTGCTTTGTCGGGGCTGTGCTGCAGCCGGTGAGTGTGTCGGCCTTTGACTTGCTGCTCGGCTACAAGAGTATTTGCGGAAGTGCTATCGGCGGCCGGACGCTGATAACCGAGATGCTGGATTTCGCCGCCCGGAATGACGTTCAGGCGATGACAGAGGTCATGCCGATGGATCGCTGCAACGAAGCTCTTGCGAAAGTCCGCAACAACACGGCCCGTTACCGGATGGTGCTCAAAAACTGACGCCGGCCGCCCGGAACTATTGGCGCGCAGGGTCGTAATGAGACTGGACAAGCCGACGATGGCTAAAGTCCGATGAGAAAGGATTTTGCGATGTTCACATTCCTGCTCTGGTTGGTGCTTTTTGTGCTCTGCTGGCCGCTGGCGCTCTTGGCGCTGGTGCTCTATCCGATTGTCTGGCTGCTTCTGCTGCCGTTCCGCATTCTGGGAATTGCAGTCGATGGTGTACTCGGGCTCCTCAGGGCGGTATTCACACTTCCGGCGCG
>PQAP01000116.1:0-3024 GCA_003105265.1 candidate division GN15 bacterium
GTCTGGACTAGTTCTTGACACGGGCCAAGCATAAGCGATGCTTCGTAACTGCCTCATTCCGGCCTCCGAGCTGGAATCCAGATTTTGGGTTCGGGTGGGTTCGCCTCGGATATTATGTTGTTGGGGGACAAGCAACTGGTGGGTTCGCTCCGTCAAAAACAGGGGACCCATAATTTGACTATCCGTGGGTCCGGCCGAGCGCCCGGCGTTCGTCCGGATGGCGGCGATTTTCTCTTTTGACGTGGACATAAGTACTCCTGCTAATACTTCTATTAATGGGAGCGGGGGGAGAAAACTGATTCAAAAGAGCAGCGAAAATGCGGGGTGGGACGAGAGCTGTTCTATTCAGCAAACCGGCAGTAGAGCTGCGAGGCAACAGCGGGGTCAGATTTCGAAGCAGTAACTGGACTGCACGGCGGACTAAGATCGAAGCAGCCGGTCAAGTCTTTCTTGGTTCGCCACATCCGCAATCTTCGCGAATCTTCTTTCGGATAGTCTGTATTCCACTCTCTCGTTAACACCGCAACTGTCCAACAGCGCCTCCACGGAAATGCAGTCCTTTCTCAATCCAACCAGCGAAGCATATCTGATAGCGGCTTCGTCAATCAGGCAGATTCGCGCCTCTGGCACTGTATTCGTGAAGACACCTGCTATACACTCGAATTCCCCGTCATGAATTATCGGAGCACCGTATTTCGCACCTTCAGCAAACAACAGGGCAGAGGTTGAGGCCAAGACTTCGAATTCATCCAACTTCCCAGTCGCAATTTGAGATCTTATTTCGATTGTTCCGATCGACGGGTTGGTGGTGCGCATGTTGTAGAAGTGGTCGGCCTCTTCGATCACAGTCTTGGCAACGAAGACACGGTAACCGTTCAACACGGCCTCCCAACGACCGATCGCATGCAGGGAAATGATTACGTCAGCATCAGGAATTACAACTGAGCACAACTTCCGGGGTGTCATCTGCTTGCTCAATCTCTATGGAGAGGTTCCTCTCGGACAAGAAAGAGGAGAATTCCGTGCGTCGCACTCCGAACATCTTGCAGACGCGTCCCATTGAAATCTTCCCCTTCCTCATAGCCTTCAATGCCAGCAGTATCATGCGCGGCGAGAACTCTTGAGCGGGCTGATTGCCTGGCCGCCGTGCCTCCCTGTTCTGCTCAAGAAACTGCGGGTTGTTGACTATCTCCTTAATTGGTGGGGACTGCAGCAGCTTCAAACCATACATTCGATACAGAAGCGCCTGAGTCGACACATTGAATTCGCTGGCAACGCTGATCACATCAATAAGCTCAAGTCGGTTGTCTTTCGCATGAGCCTGCAAGGCTTCCCTTAATGGTCCCTGAGGCAGCAGCAGAGCGGATGCAAAGGCATCCGCGAATCTTTCAATTTGCGATTTACCACTATCGGCCGACATGTGCACTTCGCTCAAGGGTGTTATATGACTAGCGTATAGATGAAACAGTTCGTGAGCCAGATTAAAACTACGACGCCATGGCGCTTCGCAAGGACTGACAACAATTGCATATCCGAAATCACCTATAGCGGACACGGCGGAAATTCCTTCGTCCATATTGAAATAAAGCAACTTGATTCCGAGCTTGTCCTCAATAATGCTGGGAAGTGAAGGTGCTGGTCTTGAACCCAGCCCCAATTGCTGAGACAACTCTTCAGCTTTTTGCGAGACAAACGTGAAATCCATAGGCGATTCAGACTTGGGCCACGGCTCAATAGAAGTAGTTGATGCCTCTCCGGTCAATTCCTCAAGGAGTTTGTAGTCCATCAGGAGCTGCAGTACTCTAGCTTCCAGCCCTTTTGACGATGTAATCCCGGGGTTCTTGCGCCAGGCATAGGACCACTCGGATTCCGGCGGGTCGAGCTCAGATAAGAAGTAGCCGAGATCCTTGTAATAAATCTGAGCGAGTCTAGCTAGTTCAGAAACGCGAGCAGGTCTTTCACCTTTTTCGATCTTGGAAAGTATCTGATAGTGATTGAACCCCACTTTTGTGGCGACATCTCCCAAAGTGAAGCCCAAATCGTTTCTGACCTTCTCAAGTCTTCGCCCGATAATTGCGTCGGTGACGGCGGCCATCATTCCTCCGTAGCGTCTTGCTTAGCTGTTGATGTCTTCTATATGTCGGCAAGTATCTGTAGTCAATATAACAATACCTTATATCTTGTCAATACTTTCTCGCATTATTATAACAGTCGGACTGTATCGTTAACTTGTTGATTGACAATGGATTCAGTGACCTGCCCTAATCATCCGAAAGGGCAGGAAGTACTCTGGGTCGCCTGTGTAACCATTTGACTTGCATATAGTAACGCTCGAGAATCGCAAAACTCGCCGGAATCCCTACTGCAATGTCAGCAGCTCTATAATAAGGAGCGGGGGAGAGAAGTGATTCAAAAGAGCAGCGAAAATGTAGAGTGGAATGAAACCCACCATGAATGGTGGGCCACCAGGCCATGAATGGCGGGTCACCCGGAAGAATTACCGGCGTAAACCGAGCAACTGCGCCAACTGCGGGTTGGTCTGGGCGAATGCAGCGACTTGAACGCTGTCGGCTCCTTTTGCCAGTGCCTGTCGGCACGCAACTGCGGCGCTCCGGATGTCGCCCTTTCGGAGCGAGCACTTGGCGAGTTCGATGGATAGATCGGACGGCGCGTCGGAGCGACGAGCAGCAACGGAGAGATAGTGTTCGTACTGCACCAGATCCCCGTTGAGCAGATAAACCCGGGCGAGGTTGTAAGGAGCGTCATACGCGCTTGTGTCACGATCCGCGAGGTCACGCCAAATCCTGATCGCGGCTTCGGTATTGTGCAGATACGAGTAAGACAAGGCCATGGCGTTCCGGATGAGCGTATTATACGGATTGAGTCCATCGGCGATTTTCGCGCATTCAAGCGCGCTGTCGTATTTTCGCTCTTCGATATAACACCAGGCGAGCATGACCCACGTATCAGCGTAGGTGGCGTTCAGGGCGAGGGCTTTCTGCGCATATGATTTTGCCACATCCA
>PQAP01000116.1:3321-7080 GCA_003105265.1 candidate division GN15 bacterium
AGAGCATTAGCCACATCGCCAACAGCGTAACAGGAATGGCCGGCAAGGAGAACAGATCCCAATCGCGCGGCATGCCGAGTTTGGGGTCGAGCACGCAGACCGCCAACAGAGTAGAGACAGCCGTCAGAAGCAGGAAACGCGCACTCCGGGTTCCAAACAACATCTTCAAGGGCTGCGTTCGAAATAGCGCGAAGCTGACAAGGAAGCCGGGAACGAGCAGAAACAGCAGGTTGATGACGTCGGCAATATGAGCGATGGAGAAGAGAGTATAGCCCTTGATCGAGAATCGGTCGGGAAGGATGGGCACAAACGCGAATCGGAAGTAGTAGTCTGTCTGGTATAGGTAACCGAACGCAACCAGTCCGAGCACGACGATTGTGCCGACGACCAGAGATTTGTTGGCGCGCGACGCGCGGCTTATACGGGCAGCCAATTTCGTGTGAGCGGCCAGCAGGTACAGGGCAGCCGGAATCAGCAGAGTGCCGAGGATATGGAAAAAGCAAGTCAGGGCCAGAGGAATGAGAATGAGCCATTTGTTGGCGCGGTTCTCGGCAATCAGCAGGCCGAGCACTCCGAAGAGAAGGATGCCGACCGCCAGAGGTGCGTAGTTCTCGACATAGCCGAAGAACATGAGAGCGTATCCGCCGAACAGCAGCCCGGTCAGCATAAGCAGTCGCTCCCCAAGACGCGGAAAGAGCAAACCGCTCCCGATGGCAGCGATAAGAGCAAACAGAATTCCTGAGACGATAGAAACTGCTTGATATGCGAGCAGGGAAGCGGCTTGTGGGTCGCCACCGATGAACCCCTTCATCCATACGAGCACGAGACCGGAACCCGTTTCGCGAGGTTTTATGAGCGGCTGAGGTTTGGCGAGTTCGGCAAGAAGAGAATCGCCGTCGCCAAGGAAGTGAGTGCGTCCTCTCAGGAAGTAGATCAGGGCGGCAAAGACGCAGACAATCAAGGCGGAGTAAAGAACATATCTGCCGGCGGACTCGTTTGAAGGCCCGGTTTCGCCTGACTTTTGTCGATGGCTCCAGTACCGCTCCAGGGCCACAATCGCGACACCTGCGATTGTAAGCAGAATCGGCACGTAAACTGGCAGATGTCCCCAGACACTGAGCCCCCAGACACGTGCGCTCGGGAAGAATGATGAAACAAAAAAGAGGAGGAGCGTCAACCCGAACAGGTAGCGCGCTACCGTCGCCGGATCGGCTCCTCCTCTTGTGGCCGTCTCGTGAGACACTGCCGGATTCTCAGAATCCGTAAATCTCTTTGTACTTGGCGGTCATGTAGTCGATCAGTGGTTTGTGCGACAGCGACTGGCCCGTCACCTTCTGGCACAACTCCGCCGGACGATACCGCTGGCCGTGCTTGTGGATGTTCGTCCGCAGCCATGTCAATAGACCGCTGAACTCGCCGCGCTCAAACTGCGACATCAGCCCGGGCATGTCGGCTTTGGCTTTCGCGAAGAACTGCGCCGAATANAGATTNCCCAGCGAATAGCTCGGGAAATAGGCNATCAGCCCCGCCGACCAGTGAACATCCTGNAGGCAACCGTGAGCGTCGTTGTCGACCTCNATGCCGAAATACTTCTTGAACCGGCCGTTCCATTCGCCGGCCACNTCNTGCGCNTTCAGCTCGCCTTTCATCATTGCCCGCTCCAGCTCGTAGCGGAGCAGAATGTGAAGGTTATAGGTGGCTTCGTCGGCCTCAACCCGGATATACGACGGCCGCGAATCGTTGATGGCGCCGTAGAACTCGTCGACCGTAACGCCATCGAGCGATTCTCTGAAAATGCGCTTCGCCTGCGGCAGGAAGTAGACCCAGAACTCTTTGGAGCGTCCGACCTGGTTTTCCCACAGTCGGGACTGCGATTCGTGAATGCCGTAGGAGCAGGCGTCGCCGCAGGGCATACCGTAGTGCGCTTCGTCCAGCCCGGCGTCATAGAGAGCGTGGCCGGTTTCGTGCATGATGCCGAAGAGGGCGTCGTTGAGGCGTTTCGGGTTATAGCGGGTGGTGATGCGGACATCGCCCGGCCCCATGCCGGAGCAGAACGGGTGGACGGTGACATCGCAGCGGGCCTTGTTGAAATCGAGTCCCTGCGCGGCCGCGACCGATTCGCCGAATATCCGCTGCAGATCCACGGGGTAGGCGCGCTCGACAATTTCGACTTTGGGGCGTTTCTTGCCGGAGCGAATCTTGCCGTTGAGTTCGACGAGATCGATGCGGAGTTTCTCGAACACGGTCGAAATCTCCTCGACCGTCATGCCAGGTTCGTAATCGTCGATCAGGGCGTTGTACGGCTCCCCTTGGTAGCCGTAGCAGTCTGCGATACGCTTGGTGAGCGCAACCACTTTATCGAGCCAGGGGGCGAAGAGCTTGAAGTCGGACTTGGCGCGGGCGGTCTCCCACTCGGTTTCGGACATGGAGGTCGTTTTCACGAACTCCTCGACCAGCGACTTGGGGAGTTTGGTCTGGCGGTCGTAGCGGCGGCGAATCTCGCGGATGTTGGCGGCTTCGACACTATCGTAGGTCTTGACGAGGTCGCTGCCCTCGATCTGTTTGAGCAGGTCGCCGATCTTCGGGGAGGTGAAGCGCTCGTGGGTCATGCCGGCGATGAGTCCGAGCTGGTCGGCGCGGTTCTTGGAGCCGCCGCGCGGCATATAGGTGCGCTGATCCCAGCCAAGCAAGCTGGCACAGGAGTTGAGAATAGCGATCTCACGGAGGATATTGGTCAGTTCATCGTACGCCTGTTTAGGTGGCATATTTTGCTCCTTTGCAGAGTTGACGATATTGCGGATTTCACGGTGCAAAGATATGCCCAAACGGGGGGAAAAGCAATCGGCGCAGTCCGATGCGCCGATACGATTAGAGCGACTGTGACGGTTTTGACGGGCTCTGCAGTGACTCGACCTTGATACGGGAGTATTTGAACCCGTAATAGAGGGCGAGGCCCGCGAAGAGCAGATCGATCGGGCTGAAAGCCGCGCGAAGAAGGTCAACGGCGATCGACAGGTCAACGCGCGAGTAGACCTCGGAGAAGCGCAGACTTTCCTGCCTGGCGATCAAGCCGCAAATGGCGAGGACGTTGCCGAGCGCACAGCCGAACAGCGAGAGAACAGCGCCGATGATGCCGTAGCCGGTATCGATACCGTGGCCGAACGTGCGGACGGTCCATCCGACCAGAAAGCCGACACCGACAGCCATCCAGCCGATCTGGTGTTCGGTGTAATACGAGATCACGGCCCAGAGGCAGGCGCCGACAACGGCGGCGCAGAAGCCGCCGGCGATAGCCATACCGGGGTTTTGATTGTCACGCGCCTGGTTCATAGCCAACCGAAGGCGCATTGCTTCGACACCGGGCTGGTCGGTCGAGGGGACCGGTTGGGGTTTGACGTTCGTTTCCATGTTCGCTCCTCCAAGAGTCGCCGACAGTTGGGTGGTCGGCGCCGGGGGTTTATAGCAGGGGGTCGATTTATCTCAATGGATCGGCAGATCGACATTGGTTCTTTAGCGGTCAACTGAGCGTGGGGCATGGGGTTGAGTGATGATTACGGAGTTGGTGAGGAAGAGATTGTGGCTCGGTGGAAATCGGCATATATTCGAGCGAAACAGTCAGACATTGATA
Organism: candidate division GN15 bacterium; assembly: GCA_003105265.1. Taxonomy (GTDB): domain Bacteria; phylum Zixibacteria; class MSB-5A5; order GN15; family FEB-12; genus FEB-12. Next base: position 6,950 of record PQAP01000116.1, read on the forward strand.
GGGAAGTTTATGGCGCACGCACGAAACGAAGCGGCGGATGCCCTGCTCGACAAGGAGTTCCGGGTGCTCGACCGCGGGTTTATCCGGCTGGTCGACTACATGGGCGGCGATGATGCGATCGTGCAGGCGGC
>PQAP01000117.1 GCA_003105265.1 candidate division GN15 bacterium
CAGAACTTCCCGAATCCGTTCAACCCGCAAACGACTGTCGGCTTTGATCTGCCGCAGGCAGAGCATGTAACGCTTACCGTCTACAACTTGCTGGGTCAGCGGATTCGGACGCTGGCCGATGGTGATTTCGACGCCGGCCATCAGAGCGTGATGTGGGATGGCCGCGGCGACAACGGCGACGCGGTCGCCTCAGGCGTGTACCTGTACCGCCTCGAGGCCGGGTCTTATGTTGCGACGAAGAAGATGCTGTTGCTGAAATAACAGGTCGAGTGCGGAAAGGGCGGGCGGGCACGCCCGACTCTCACCTATGAGCCGGCGACCGAATTCAAGTCGCCGGCTTACTTATGCCTCCCGGTCTCTCAACATCCGCTTGATCTCCTCTTCGCCGAGCGGTCGCCGGGATTTGACTTTCAAGCTCTCCGCCCACTCTTTGGCGAAATCCCGCTGGAGATAGAGGTTGATTCCCATAGTTATCAGCATGGCGCAGACCGCCCCCACGCTCGCCAGCGCCATGTCCTTGTGCGCATCCCAGATATCCCCCTGCGTGCCGAGATACGCTACGCCAAGATCGCCGCCGAACACTGCCGCAGCCGCCCACTCAAACAATTCGAACAGCATTGATGAGGACATGGTGACATCGAGCGGCAGAAAATACCCCCAGAACCCCTTCACATCCGCCACGCGGTGAAACAGCTCCCGGATCGGATAGGAGAGCAGCAGCCCGTAGCTGAAATGCACGACCCGGTCGAAGTTGTTCCGCTCCCAGCCGATGACCGAATTGAAGGTCCGCCCGAACAGCGATTGAAACCAAACGTCATAGGGGACCTCCGCATAGGTGTAGTGCGCCCCGACCTCATGCAGACAGAGAAACAGGAAGATGAGCGTGTAGGAAATGCGGGAGAGCGGGAATTTGCGCGCGGTCAGCGCAAGCACTGTGACCGTGACTACGGCCAGCAGATTTTCCAGCGCCCAATCTTTGCGATCGTACGGGCTGAAGGCCAGCGCCACCCACACCGCCAGGAAGAGCGCTCCCAACACCAGCAGGTAACGGCGATGTGAAACGACGGCGTGATGTGCGCTCATAACTTGTCCTCTCTGAAACAGGTCGGTACAAGAAGACTGATCGACGGCGCCGAATCAACAACATTCATGGATTCGGCCGGTCCTCGCTGCAGCGGCCGGACCGGTTGAAGCAGATCCCTTTCTAAGCAGCAAAGCCCGTTGCGGCAGGTCTTGATCCGCCGGAGGCGGATGGTGACCTGCTGCTTTCACGTTCACCGTTGACTCCGCGATGAAACATCGCCTATACTCAACTCGATCATGCGGCACTATGAATTCATAGAACATACTGCTGATATAGCCATTCGCGCCTATGGCGACACGCTCGCCGAGGCATTCGCCGAGGCGGCCCAGGCGATGTTCGACATCATTACCGATTCCGCCACGGTTGAGCGGCAGCGAAAAGTGGAATTCACGGTGGAAGCGATCGACCGCGAATCGCTGCTGGTTAATTTCCTGTCGCAGTTGATTGCTATTCATGAGATCGAGCGAATCGTGCTCGGACATTTTGATGTGACCTTCACGGGAGCGACAGCGCTCGAAGCTGAGTCGTACGGAGAGCCGTTCGATCCAGTGCGCCACGGCAAGGGGATTCACGTCAAGGGGGTGGCGTATCATATGCTGGAGATTCGGGAGCCATCGCCGGATGTGGANGCGATGGTGCAGGTGTTGTTNGATATTTGAAGGCGCCCTTTCCNCCCTCTTGACCCGGCATCCGCTACCGCCTACCTTTCCATTATGGATCCCAAAAAGATCAAAGATCTCGTCGTCGAAGACAAACTCGACGCCTATTTCAGCGTTCGCAAAAAGGATGTCCGCGAGTATACACGCGGGATGTTCGTCTCGCTGGAACTCGGTGATTCGACCGGCCGAATCGGCGCCGTCATGTGGGAGCCGGATCAGTTCGCACTGACCGATCTCGCCGAGGGAATGGTGGTCAAAGTGCGCGGGCAGGTCGGCGAGTACAACGGCAAATTGCAGTTGACGGTCAATCGGATTCGGCTCGCGCAGGATGACGAATACAAGATTGAAGACATTCTTCCGCATTCGACTCAATCCGAAGCGCAGCGCCGCGCCCGCCTCAACGCTCTGACCGAGAAGATCGAGAACAGTTATATCAAACAGCTGGTGGAGTCGTTCTGGGCGGACGAGGCCTTCACCGCCGATTTCCTCAAGGCGGCCGCGGGGAAACTGTGGCATCATGCGTATGTCGGCGGGCTGTCGGAACATTCGGCGAATGTGGCGGAGTTGGCGCTTCGGGTCGCCGCCGGCTACGATTACTTGAATAAGGACTATTTGATTTTCGGCGGGATGTTTCACGATGCCGGCAAGATTCGCTCGTACGGTGGCGATATGTTCATCGATTTCACCGATGAAGGCCGGCTGGTCGACCACATTGCGATCTGCGATCACTGGATTTGCGAGCGGGCGGCGAAAATCGACGGCTTCCCCGATCAATTGCTGATCAAACTGCGTCACATGATTCTGGCGCATCAGGGGGAGCGGGCGTACGGCTCACCGGTGGTGCCGATGATGCCGGAAGCATTCGTGCTGTATTATTGCGACGAGATCGACAGCAAGATGGGGGCGATCGACCGGATTCGGACAAAACAGGGGGGGAAGGGGTGGTCAGAGTACGTCAAGATGCTCGACCGGTTTTTGTATTTCGGTGAGGGGGTACCCGAGGCGTAGAATGACGCTGTCGGGTCACACTTCGGCTTCGCCGAAGCAGGACCTGACAGAGGTGCTGAATCCAGCACGTGAGGAGCTTGACCATGAGCGCCAGAGAAGATGCAGCCATATCGTTTCTGAAACTCGCGGCCGGCGGCCGGATAAAGGAAGCGTATGATACCTATGTCGCTCCCGGCTTCCGCCACCACAACCCGTATTTCAAAGGGGATGCGGCGTCGCTTCGCCTCGGGATGGAGCAGAGCCATGTGGAGTTTCCGAACAAGGTTCTCGAGGTTAAGCGCGCCCTTGAGGACGGGAATCTCGTCGCAGTGCACTGCCGGATACAGCTCAAACCCGGCACGTGCGATTATGCGGTGATCCACATATTCCTCTTCGAGGGTGACAAAATCGCCGAGATGTGGGAAGCGGGCCAGCAGGTGCCGGAGAATCTGATCAACGAATACGGCGTCTTTTGATCCCGTGATTCACAGCCGGAACACATAGTCACTCAACGCGTCGCAATTGGGCCCAGCGCGGTGTGAATCACCTTGCCTTTTGGTCAATCCTGCCTAAATTAGCCCCAGCCCGTCGGTTGGCGGGCAATCAAACGACTGTATCGGGTACGGAGAGGTGGCCGAGTGGTTGAAGGCGCACGCCTGGAAAGCGTGTGTAGGTAACCCCTACCCAGGGTTCGAATCCCTGCCTCTCCGCCAGATGTCATCTGGACTGATCGCTTCGTGGCATTCATGACAGTCACAGGAGTTCAACACGGCGGTTGGATGTGTCTCAAGTCTCCGCCCGATGGCGTCGCCATTCGTTCGCTTCGCGGTATTCGGTTCAGACGCGGGTCGTTGGGAACGGCGAACTGAATCGTGACCCGAGTTCCCTTCCAGACAGCATTTTCGCTTATCGGCCCCAAGGATAA
>PQAP01000118.1 GCA_003105265.1 candidate division GN15 bacterium
TCGACCTGTCCGACTTGAGCGCGTTGGTAAGCTACCTGACGGGTGGCGGGTACGTCTTGCCGAACTGCGGATAATATCAGAGTCCATCGTGGACTTGTGGAAGGCCGTCCCTCATCGGGACGGCCTTTTTGTATTGTATGAATCCGCTGCGACCGATATATTAGCAGGGTACACCGATCGGCGGGTGATTCGACCGGAACGATCCCGCCGTGACAAAGATACCCTCACGTACAGGTCGACGGTCCCCAGCCAATCCCTCTCACCGGATTCTGCCCGACCGAGCGGCCGACTGATGATGAGATTGTGGTCGATGCATAATACTCGCGGAGCTGACTTATGAGAAAATGCTATCGGATTTCCATCGTTGTGACACTCCTGGGTCTGATTCTTTCGTTGCTCGCTTCCGGCCAATTGGCTGCCGGAACGGGTTCGGGACAACCAGACAAGGCGCTGTATGCCGCGGGGAAGGTCAATATCCAGTTGGAGGATGATGTCGATGTCGGCCGCTTCCAGCGCGGTTTTGGTCTGGTCAGCACCGGCCTCGGCTCGCTCGACAACATTCTGAACGGTTTCAAGGCCGATGCTCTGCGCCCGGTGTTCGCGCGGGCGGAGCGGCCGAAAGTCAATTCGGGGATGCGGGACCTCACCCGATTCTATGAGATATCATTCCCGGACAACGCCGATCTCGACGCCATCATTCGCGCCCTGATGCAGAATCCGCATATCCGCGTAGCGGAGAAGGTGCCGATCTGTATGATGGATGCCGTTCCCAATGATCCACAGTATAGCAATCAGTGGAGCATGTCCCCCCCGGCACCGGACCCGCAGTTCTACAACGCGTGGGATTCCGAAACCGGCTCCGATTCGATCAAAGTTGCCATTATCGATACCGGTGTGCTCTATCGACACCCCGATCTGGCGGGAAACATCTGGGTCAACCCGGGTGAAGATGTCGATCAGGATGGCGTCGTGTTCGATAACGACGACCTGAACGGTATTGACGACGACGGCAACGGCATCATCGATGATCTCATCGGCTATGATTTCCTGTCTTCGCTCTCCGGCGGACCCGCGCCGGGCGAGGATGGTTACACGCGGGATCCGGATCCGAATGACTTCGATGGCCACGGCACGCACGTCTCCGGCATCGTGGCGGCCATGAACAACAACGGCACCAACGTCACCGGTGCGGCGGGCGGCTGGTACGGCGGCCACCGCTCCTATCGCGGTGTACGCATCATGTGTCTCCGGGCCGGTGGGCACAATGCGGCGGGCCAGGGGTTGTTCAACTCCAACGATATCGCAGCAGCTTTCGATTACGCCCGGCTGATGGGCGCGAATGTAATCAATCTCTCGGTGAGCGACCGCAGCTACAGCGCCGCGCGCGCCGCGGCTATCGCCAACGCGCTCAACGCCGGAATCACCTACTGTCACTCGGCGGGAAATGAAGATACGAGCGAAGCGGGATATGATGCTTTGCCCGGCGTGTTGTCGATCGCGGCCACCAATCGTTATGATCAGAAATGGAAATGGAACGATACCTCCGGCTCCAACTTTGGCGACTGGATTTCTGTCTCGGCGCCGGGCGAGGACATCCTGTCCACCGTCTCGAATGCCTATTCGCCCGGCACGGCCAGCTACACGGGAACCTCGATGGCCTCACCGAATGCCGCGGGTTTGAGCGCGCTCATCCGGTCTGCGATGCCGTCGCTCACCCGCCAGAAAGCCGATTCCATACTCGTGCACACGGCGGATAATATCGACGCCCAGAATCCCTTGTATGTCGGACTGCTCGGCACCGGGAGAATCAACGCCTACACTGCCATGCAGGCGATTGCCCACGCCAAATTCACCGCCGACCTCACCGACGCCAACGTCCCGTTCGGCGTGCAGTTTACCGATCAGTCGCCCGGCTCACCGACAGCGTGGACCTGGGCGTTCGGAGACGGCGGCACGTCAGTCGATCAGAATCCCCTTCACACCTACACCTCCCCGGGAATCTACATGGTGTCGCTGAAGGTCGACGAAGCACGCGGGCTGGGGGAGAGGCACCTCCGGAATTTCGTCTGGGCGCGAGCGGACACCATCAAGCTGGATTCGGTGGCCGCCAATCCGGGCAGCACCGTGACACTGAATGTTTATTACCGGAATACAGCGCAGGTTAAGGAGATCATCTTTCCGTTTACCAATGCCAACAGCGCGGGCGTCGTGCTCGATCCATCCACACCGTTCGATAAGACCGGCACTCGCTCCGAGAATTTCGACTACGCCGACTGGATCACGTACAACGACGGCGCCCAGCAGTTCACATTGCGTCTGGTACCTAATTCCCCGGGCAACACGCTGTATATGCAGCCCGGCGCGGGCGTACTGGTAAAGCTCATGTACGATATTCCGGCGGACGCGCCGCGTGGTTCGGTGATAACGGTCGACTCGGCGTCCATTCCGGCCCTGCCATCCGACAAACACCCGGTGGTGACTGCCCTGTGGGGGAACTACTGGCCGGTCTACAAGCCGGGGAAAATTGTTGTCCGGTCATGCCAGCGGGGTAATTTCCGGTGCGACGGCACAATCGTCGACCTGAGCGATCTCTCCTCGTTGGTCAGTTTTCTCACGATCGGCACACCCGCACCCGATCCTTGCGCTGCCAACGTGAATGCGACCGGTATCATCGACCTGAGCGATCTGAGCTATCTGGTGAGCTACCTGACGACGGGCACGCCGGTCCCCTCCTACTGTCCGTGACGACCGAAGTAAGCGTATGTGACAGTGCAGATTGTGCGTTTTAAGGGCGGCCGTCCGCCCTTTTTCCTTTTTTTATTGACTGCCCAAACGCCCAACGGTATGTTTAACCTGCTTAACTGGTAAGGAATCGTTATAGATATAGGACTTTTAACAATTAGCTACACGGAGGTGGAAGCAGGATCTTTTTGTTAATGATGTGTGTTTGAATTGCCGGTGGGCGCCGGAGTGCTGGTAGGCGAACCGATTCCACGCGCTGTCTTGGCCGGCTTAAGTGAGTACATGAAAACTGAGGAAAAGAAACGATGAAATTAAGATCACTCGTATTGGTACTGGGCCTCTTGGTAACACTGACGCTGGGCGCAGGCGAAGTGTTTGCGGGGTCCGGTGTCGTCAGTCTCGACAAGGTGGAAGGTCTCCTTGGCCACGACACGGTTGTTGCCGGTGAGAACCTCCGCTTTGTGATGCGCTTTGACAACTCGGGCACCAACGGCACGGCGGTGAAGTGTAACACTTCCTCCGGCTGGGTGATATCGTCACCTGACGGCGCGATCTGGGACAGCGTCACGCTGGATTCCGCCGGCCCGATCAATGCCGGGGAGAGCCAGTTCTTCCTGTACTTCAACGTTGTGTCGGGACTGGGATTTTTCAATGTCGGTAACGGCGCACCGACACCGGATACGGTTGGTGCTTTGCAGGCCGCATCCGGCACCAAGGGATTGCCGACGACGTGGAATGATACCTCTCTGGCGGTAAGAGTGTGGTTCACCGGCACCGGCTCGCATGGAAAGCACATCTGCATTGATACGGCTTTCTGGGGCACGGGCGGAACCTGGAAATGGGTCGGCGTAGTCAGCTTGGCCGATTTCTTCCCGACCTGGCAGGGGCTTCCCGGTCTCACGTATAATCAGCCCGGTGGCGGCTACTGCTTCCTCATCTACGATGCTGCCGCGGGTGTCGACGACGCCAACGGCGCGACTCTGCCGAAGAGTTTTGCTCTACAGCAGAACTATCCGAACCCGTTCAACCCGACAACTACTGTCAAATTTGACGTTCCCACCAGAAGCCAGGTGAAGCTCTCGGTGTACAACGTCCTCGGCCAGAAGGTCAAGACACTGGTCGACGGTATGGTTGAGGCCGGTTTCGGTCACGAAGCGAGATGGGACGGCACCACCGATGGCGGCAACGCCGTGTCATCCGGCATCTATTTCTACAAGATGGAAGCCGGCTCCTTCGTTCAGACCAAGAAAATGGTCATGATGAAGTAGTTTTCGGTCCACAATGACTGTTTGAAAACCCCCGTGAAAACGGGGGTTTTCTTGTCTGATATAGCGCCCCCTGACTGGTCGACGTATCTCATTGCCAATCAGTGAATTATGCGAATTTTCTTGACAGCGAAAGGCAAATGTATTTACTATAGTAGTCTAACACCGGAAATAGAAAGTTAAGTTATTGTAATACAAGGTCTTATATGCTTGGAGTGATCGGAAATAAGTTCTCTATCGGAAAAGAAACCTATCAGCCCTATTCTGCCGAATTCCACTACTTCCGTGTCGACAAACGCTACTGGTCGATCTGTTTTGAGCGCATCAAGCGAGCCGGCTTCAGAATTATCTCCACTGCCGTGCCCTGGAACATGCATCAAGACGACGCCAAGTATATCGATTTTCAGGGCACTGCCGATCCGCGCCGCGATCTGATTGTCTTTCTCGAGCTGGCGCGCGAGTTCGCGTTCAAGGTGATTCTCCGCCCCGGACCGTGGGTCGCGGGCCAACTCCCGTACGGCGGACTGCCGCGATACCTGTTCAACGATATCCGGCTCATGGCTCGCGATGCGGCCGGGCAGGAAGTGAAGCTGCCCGATCAGTACGGCGTCCCCGGCGGTTATCTGCCGAGCTACCTGCACCAGAATTTCCAGTTTCATCTCAAGAATTATTTTAAGGCGTTCATTGAGACGACCAAGAATTATGTCCACCCGCGCGGCCCGATTTTCATGGTTGAACTGGACTACGAGACCTCTTTCGGCCGTCTGCTCGATCCGAACCGTGCCGACTACAACCCCGATATGCTCGCGCGATATTACGGCCCCTGGCTGGAACACCAGTATGGCGAGATCAAGAAGCTCAACGCCCGCTACCACGAGAAGAACGCGGGTTTCGCCGATATCCAGCCGCCGCGCGAATTCACCAATCTCAAACTCGAAGATTATCCCAAAGTCCTCGATTGGATGAAATTCCGCGAGGCCGTCCTCCACTCCTATCTGCAGGTTATGGAGGACATGTTCAAAGCATACACGGTCGAGCCGCTCATTTTCCGCTCGCTCTACTTTGCACCGGGTGAGTTGCTCCCCGCGTTCAATCTTGTGCCGGAGGACCGCGCTCCGTTTTTGGGTGCGAACGTCTTCCCCGAAGGAAACTACTTCGATCTCGTCAACAAAGCCCGCTTCCTGAAATCCGAATACGGTTTTGCGTTTGCGTCGTCGTTTACGTCCGGTTACGCCGCCGCGCAGCCGGAACGTGAAGCCGATATTGCCCCCGTCACCGACAACGTCCGGCGCTTCTATTATGCCGCCGGTCTCGCGGCCGGATTCAAGGGGCTGAATCACTATATGTTTGTCGATCGTGACAAGTGGTATGGCGCTCCGCTCCACAAGGACGGCACCGTCTCACCCGGCTATGAGCTGGCCAAGAATTTCTCGCTCGCCATCTCGACGCTCGGCTACGACGAAATGGAAGCGAAAACCGAGGTCGGCGTGCTGGCCAACCGGCTTTACTACTGGCTGCGCCGCAC
>PQAP01000119.1 GCA_003105265.1 candidate division GN15 bacterium
GACAAGGACGTAGTCCGCAAGATTGCCGAATCGCCTGACAACATCGAACCCTGTCTGGCCCGGTTCACTGTCAGTGTGCACAACAACGTTACTGAGGAACCGGTAGCTGGCGCTCATGTGCAGCTCATTGGCAGGAGAGCCAGCTTGAGCAACCTGCAGGGCATGACCAACGCCGATGGCTATATCGAACTCATCTATAGCGGTTCAAGCTATGGCACTGATTGCTTTGCGGTCTCCGGCGCCACCGATTCCGTGTTCGCCGAAGTCAGCTACGACAACAAGGCTTACTTCACCGACACGGTTGCCGTCACCTTCCAGGCTCCTCGACTCGAGACGACGGTCGCGTACCAGTATCATTTCGCGGCGGCTGGTGAGGGAGGATTCATGGAGGATGCCTCTGCAGCTATCAACGGAACCGTGACCGGGCCGGGCTACAACGTGCAGGCCGCTTGCCCTTACGATTCTACTTTGTATGACGGCAGCTTCACGCGTTCGTGGAGCTGTGACTATCAGTGGACTGAACGCAATGAATGGTCCTCCGCCGACATGATCGGCAATCCGGAGATGAAGGTTCCGGTGGCGCGCTACCGGGCCGATACTCTAGTCGCAATCCCCGGCTCTCCGTTCCGGGTGAGAGCTATGACCGCCATTGTCGTGGGTCTGGGGCGCCTGCAGGACGCTTTTCTGGTGAGATCATGTGGCAACATCGCCGGCTATGCCGATACGTGCTCGAACTCGGTCTGGAACGTGTTCAACTGCGGTAACTGGTGGTGTGTTCCTGTGCCAACTGTGCCGGACTTTATCCCGCAAGGCGGGTCGTACGAACCGTATCAGTGGAGCCTGGACACGCTCGGCCGGACGGCGTCAATGACCGTCTCTGTCCGCGTGATCTACTGAGAACGTAAATCGGGGAGGAAAGCTATTTCGACGCTGTCCTCTCCGCTGCCAGCCGGTATAGACACAGCGGATATGACGCGTCAATCTCTCCGGTGTGAGCCAACACCACACCGCGACATCCGCCCCGACAGTTACGGAAGTTCTCACACGAGCGGCAGTGGCCTTCGATGCTTTCGAGCGGATATTCCGATGCCCCCCGCATCTTGGGCGATTGCCACAATTCCGCAAGTGACTGTTCTCTCAAATTCCCGACCAAAAACTGCGGGTACGTCAATGATGTGCATGGATACAGGTCGCCCGTGGCCTTTAGGTAGAACGTCTCTTTCCCCGCGATGCACTGGTGGAACTCATAATCCGGCGGCACCGGCCCGAACCCGATATCCAGATCGACAATGACCGATTCCTGCTGCTGTGCTTGTTCGACAAAGGCCAACAGCTTCGGCAGTGCGCCACCAAAGCCGAACCGCTGCTTAATATCGCTTCGCTTCCCGCGCCCGACCGGAGCGTAGCAGCAAAACCTGATCATATCGACCTGTTCCCGCTCCGCCAGCGCCAGCATCGCCGGGGCATCGTCGAGATTCTCGAGCCCCAGCACCGTGGCCAGAATGACTCGTGAATTCAGTTCTTTACAGAATCTTATCGCATCGATAATTCGCCCATACTCCTCGTCGGTCGTACCGCGCATCTTGCGATTCCGCTCCGGTGTGGAACCGTCGATACTGATCTGCACCGCACGATTCCCTGCCTCAAATAGACGGATCGCCCGCTCCCGATCGAGCAATACCGCATTTGTCGTCACGGTCGATCTGATCTTCTTCTGTGCCGCGTACGCGATCAATTCTTCCAGATCATCCCGCAGGAGCGGCTCACCGCCCGTCCACCCGATTGTCACGACTCCGATATCGGCCATGGCATCGATCACCGTGCGGCATTCGGCAGTCGTCATCTCGCCGTGCGCGCGCTTCCCGGCCGCGGTGAAGCAGTGTTGACAGGAGAGATTGCATTGGTTGGTGATCTCCCACCCGATGATTTCCGGCTTACCGGTCGAGTTTTCGCTCACGAATCCGCCTTTAGCTGGGTTTCGCATCGGTACCGCAGCGCGATGAAGTCCCCCAGATGAAACTTGGTGGGTATGCAGTGACCGCTCTGCGGCTCGTTGGTCTCCATGCTCGCCGCCGGACATCCGCCCATACAAACCGGGAGTATTCCGCAGGAGCGGCATTCACTCATTTTGAAGGGATCCCAGGTTCGGTATTTCGCCAACATCTCCCGCTGTTTGTCGTTCGATGGGTTCGGTTCAAAGACCGTCCCGATTGATTTCTCCGCGCCGGCGGCCATATCCTCCCAGCAGCGGTACAGATAACCGTCCGGCCCGACCGTAAAGTATCCTTCCGAGAGCGCGGCGCAGGATGCGCCCGCTGCTCGCATGACCGGATACTCGTAGATGTAGATACCGCGATCGTGAAGGCGATTGTATATCTCCACCCGCGCCCGGGAAAAGTCGAGTGTGCTGAGACAGCGGTCGCGGACATCGGCACAGGTTACTCCCGATGATGTCACCTGCCCGAAATGCACTTTCACTCTGGGCAGTATCCCTCTGTTCTTGAGAATGTCGATTACTTTGTACGCCGATTCGACATTGTCCCTGTCGATGTTGATTCGAACATTGATGCTCAACACGGTCGAGCTTTCTTCGAGGTTGTCGATTATGCGCCAGAAGCTCCCTTGACCATTGGCCAGCTTTCTGCGACGGTCATGGATGGGCTGCGGACCATCGATGGTAATTTTCGCCTTCGTTATATGCAGGTCCCTGAGATGCTTCGCCATGGCGCCATCCAGCAGGTAACCGTTGGTGATGATCTCGCCAGAGATGATCTCGGCGTTGTGCTTAGCGGCCAGATCGAGCAGCCCGTTTTGTACGCGGTCGAGAATCGACATGCAGATAGTCGGTTCACCGCCGAACCACCAGACGCGCAGCCCCTCGGCGCGCTGCAACTGCCGGTCGCAGAAGCGCAGCAGGGCCTCCTGTGTCGGCTCCGTCATCCGCACGTTGGAGCGGGCCTCAAAGCAGTAATCGCACCGGAAATTGCACGCCAGCGTCGGCGCGATTGTCAGGCCCAGAATGCTCCCCAGTCGACGCAGTTTCTTCGCAGTCGCCTGAATAGTGGCGAGCTGATCGACTGGATTCGGAATCAGGAATCCACCTGCTACAAGGCATTCCAGAAACTCATGGTCTTCAGCGGAACTCGCCTCCTCCGGTCTCGCCAGCAACTGCATCACCCGATC
>PQAP01000120.1 GCA_003105265.1 candidate division GN15 bacterium
GGGAGTAGGGTGGCAAGAAAGGACCTGAAGAGACTCACAAAAGTATATGTCGAGCAGTTTCTCGAATATTGCGAGCCGATTCTTGCTGACCCGGAAACGCCGCCTCACATTCTCAAAGTGAGCGAAGATAAGACTTCAGCGCGACTTGAGTTTCCACCACAGGATGCGGAAGGGTTTACGGTTGCTATCACCGCAGATCTTTACGGAATTGTCGTGCACGCCGGGGAGCTTGAGCATGTGCACTTCGAAGAAGGACTTCATATAACACAGGATATTGAAAACGCATTCGGGTATGCCAGAGACTTGCTCAGTCCGAAGATGCGGCTGTTGGAACGACTTGCAGGAAGCAAGGTGTATTGGTCGGGCTCAGAATATTTCGACGGCAAAGTGTGGCGATTTGAACACTGGACAGGTTCACTATTCTTCAATTACTTTGGCAAGCGCACTAGCCACCTGAAGATGAACCGACAACTGCCGGCGCGAATTGATCCGCTATGATAGCTTCTTCAGCATCTTGAGGCCGTTGGAGCCATCGGCGTAATAGCCGGGGAGGGAGTCGATTATCTCGTAACCATATTTAAGGTACAATGCAATCGCCGGTCTGTTATCGGCGCGGACTTCCAAGCTCACGCGCGTGCAGCCACGTTTCTTCGCATCCGCTTCGCATTTGGTTAGAAGAAGTTTCCCAAGCCCACGGCCCTGAACCTCGTTCGAAATCAGTATAGAGTAGAGTCGGCCGATCCGGCTGTTCTTGCGCCAGACCATGATCGCCGAGCCGACGATCTTTCCATCCATTTCGAGCACATATGTAGTGGCGTTGGCACGGGTGATCAGGTGGCGAAGCTGCGAGCGGGAGAACTGGTCATCGCCGAAATGGGTGACCTCAAGCTGGTGCAGGATGTGATGATCGCGGTGGGATGCTCTTCGGATTCGGGCGGCGTCAGGCACGCTTATCCCCATTCGCGCGCGAGATACCGGACCAGGCGCTCGTAAACCTCGGGGTGACCGAGATCCTCTTCGCCAGCACAGATAGTCGGATTGTCGTTGACTTCGATTACCACGTAGTCGTCGCCGAGCTGCTTCAGGTCCACGCCATACAGCCCACCGCCGATAGCCGCGGCGGCCTGAATGGCGACCTCGACCAGTCGTGGCGGGACTTTATTCAGATCAAAATTGCGCACGCGTCCCCAGATGACGCGCCCGCCTTCGGTGTAGGTGAGCACTTTCCAGCGGCGTTTGGGAATAAGATACTGGCAGACAAAGAGCACTTCGCCGCCGAGCACGGCGACCCGCCAGTCAAATTCCGATGCGACAAAACGCTGGGCCACGATGCGATCGGCGCGGCGGAGGAACCGCTTGCCGACGCGGACGAAATCTTCGGGAGTATTGACCCGATCAACATACATAGAAAAGCTGGAATTGGGGGCTTTCAGCACGACCGGCCTGCCGAGCGTGTCAAGCAGCCGCTCGCCGGTTTGGGCGGTGATGTCGGCCTCCGACAAAAACAGCGTTTCCGGCATCGGGACGCCCGCTGCCTGCAGGTGACGGTACATGTTGATCTTGTCGCAGCAGACGAGAATCGAATTCGGGTCGTCTACCACGCGCAACCCCTGCACCTCGGCCAGTCGCGCGGCGACATAGGAAGAATTGAGCGGGTCGGTCAAGGCGCGGATGAAGAGGGCGTCGTAAGTCGGAATCTTGTACATATCGGCGCGGAAGAGAATATCGAGCCGATGGCCGAGCTTCTGGGCTACCTGTCCAAGCCGAAGCACAGCCCCCATTTCTTCGGAACGGGTGAGGGTATAGCGTTCGAGGAAGACGCCTATGTTCGCCATGTGACCATCTTCTGCACGAACAGTTGTTCGCGCTCGGTGAGCCGGGCAAACGGCAGGGGTTGCAGGCCGCTGAGAAGCAAGCGGCCGTCGTCACAGGCGATCACCCGCACTTTGGCCAGCGGCAGGCCAAACACCCGCCAGACGGCCTGTGCGAGTTCACGGAACTTGGGCGTGGTCGACCAGCCGAGCACGGCGTGGAAATGCCCAACCCGCGCCCGATGGGGCAGGTCCTGACAGCTGATGGCGTAAGTAAAATTGCGCGTGAGCGACTTGGCGATCCGTTCCTGGGCGGCGGCTTTGAGGACGACGCTGTGGCGGGACATGAACGGGTTGATCGTATCGACAATCACCGGCGGCTCGAAATAGCCGTTGGAGATATAGTAATCGGAGATCGGCAGCCCCGCGCGCTTGGCCTTTTCGAGAAACAACGGCATGACATATGCATCCATTACTTCCGCACAGGTCGGATGGATGAGCGAACGTCCGGACTCGAGGTCCTGGGAGATATAGTAGCCGGTACTCAAGTAACTGTAGTCCCCCGACAGGTTGAGCAGGCAGTCTTCCTGCGAGTGGTAAGCCACCAGTTCCTGAGGTCGCGTACGTGTCTCACGAATCTGCGGTGTGGGCAGGGAGACGAGAGTACGCGCGCCGTAGGACATGCCGCCTACGGAAGGGGGCTGCTCAGGTTGCTCGGACGGGGATGAATGGGGCGTTTCCGGCATGGGATTAATCAGGCGAGTCGCTCGTAAACGTTTCGGGACTTTGAGGGAGACAGGGAGACCGCGTTCAGGCGGAACGAGAGGGTTGAATGTCCTTCCCGCCGGGGGGCACCTCTACGCAGAGCGAGCCCGCACCAATCGGGAAGGCACCGCATGGGGTCTGGCAAAGGATCGGACGATGTCGAATCAGCGATCATATTTCTTCTGGTCTAACTCTATTCAAGCCGGGGCATCACGATGTCATGGTGCGGTCAGACCGGTCTGAACACGTCTCCACACTAATACATGCTTCGGGTAGAATATGTTTCCGGAATCTGAATGCAACAAAAACAAGTCAGGGGGCGGACAAAATCACGGCGGGCTATGCCCACTGTCGTGCTGTCACAGCAGCTGTTTCGATGCGAGCTCGTGGTAGAGACGGCAGCGTCCCATCAGATCGTCGTGCGAGCCCTGATCGACTATGCGGCCGGACTCGAGCACGATGATCCGGTCGACATGGCGGACGGTGGAGAGGCGGTGCGCGACGATGACCGCGGTTTTGTCCTTGAGGTTTCGGTCGAGGGAATCCTGAATGAGCTGCTCGGAGGCGGAATCGAGGGCCGAAGTGGCCTCATCGAGCAGCAGCACCCGCGGGTTTACGAGAATCGCCCGGGCGAGACAGAGCCGCTGTTTCTCACCGCCGGAGACCGTGACGCCGCGCTCGCCGATTTCGCTGTCGTACCCCTGGGGCAGGGCGGCGATGAATTCATGGATGTTGGCCGCGCGGGCAGCCGCGACCAGTTGCTCGGAGCTCGGCCTGCCTGAACCGTAGGCGAGATTGGTCGCGATGGTGCCCTTGAACAGAAGCGGGTCCTGGTCGACCAGTGCCACCGTCCCCCGCAGCGAACGGAACGACAGGGCTTTCAGGTCGACGCCGTCAAGCGTGATGATTCCAGAGTCGGGATCGAAAAAACGCATCATGAGATTGAGGACAGTCGTCTTCCCGGAGCCGGACGGACCGACAATGGCAACCTTCTCACCCGCGCGGATAGACAACGAGAATTCGGACAGGCCGAAACCCGAGTCGGGATACCGGAAGTTCACGCGCTGAAGTTCGATAGCGCCGCGCGGGTCAGAAAGGGTGACCGGATTGGGGGATTCGCTGACAGCCGGAGGAATGTCGAGGTATTCAAAGACGCGGTCGACCGAGGCCATCGCCGATTTCACCTGAATGCCGGTCTGGGCCAGACTGTGGATCGGGCCATAGAGATAGGTCAGCAGAATGTAGAAGGCGATCAGCTCGCCGAGTTTCATTGAGCCGATAGCGACCAGATAGACACCCCATCCGAGGACCACAATCGGCCCGGCCATATTGATGAAGGCGACGACATTGGTGCCAAGGGAGTTCACGACGCTGTGCCTGATGTAGAGGCCGGTCATGCCGGTGAGGACGCGGTCGACCTTGCCGCGCTCCTGTGATTCCTGGCCGAAGGCCTTGACGGTTTTGATGGAGAGGAAGGCCTCCTGCAGACGGGCGGAGAGGGACGCCATCGCCTGCTGCAAGTTAAGCGAGACCCGCTGCAGCCGGTTGCCGAAGTAATTGGCCGAGATCACCGTGAGCGGGACCGGTATCACGGCTACCAGCGTCAAAAGCCAATTGGTGTAGAGCAGATATATCAGGATGCCAATCAGCATCAGGAAGTTGGTCGCCAGCATGAGGGTGGTGATGGTGAGCAAATCCTGGATGCGGCCGACATCGGACAGCACGCGCGACATCATTTCACCGGTCTGTCCCTGCTGAAAGAAGCGCAGCGGCAGACGCTGGACATGGTCGAACAGCTGCCCGCGCATGTCCTGAATGATATGAGCGCCGACATAACCGGCGAGATAGTCGCGGCCATATGATACGACCACATCGGCCAGATAAATACCGGCCAGAAACAAGCTGAACCAGATGATCGGGTGCAAGTCAACCGGTCGGCCGGAAGCGGCAATACCCGGTATGAGCGTGTCGATCATGTACTGGATGGCAATCGGGAGCGCAATCGCCAGCCCGGCGACGACCGCCATCGTCAGGAACATGAGGAATTCAAGACCAAGGTAGGGCCTGAGGTATCCCCAGAGTCGGCGGTACTTGGAAACAGGTGTCGCCATGGTGGTTCGCATTACGAGAACGGGCCTACGCGATCAGAGGCCGGCGTTGCCGCGGTCATCCGGAATGCTCCGCAAAATAACTCCTGTGCGCGGCAGTCGGCAACAGAAGAATCGGGCTGTCGCACGCCGTCACTCGGTGCCGGTTTGCCGGGCAGGCGGACCGTCAAAGCGAGCCAGCACTTCGGCAATCGCCTCCGGATCGGGCGGCGGCATGATCCCCTTCTGGAGCTCCATCTGGTAGATGCAATACGGGTTGTTGGCTATGCACCCGGTCTGCGAATACGATGTTGTTGTGCAGCCGCCGCGGCACATAGGGAGATAGTGACAATCGCGGCACGGTCCGGCCGCGCTCTCGCGGGTAAAGTAACGATTGTAGGCGAACGCCTTGGGATCGTTCCAGATTTCGGTCAGGGAGCGGTCGCGGATGTTGCCTTCGACGAAATCCTCGGGCATGGAAAGGCACCCCTTGATGGTGCCGTCGGACTCAATTCCCAGGATACGGGTTCCGGCGTAGCAGCCAAGATACGGTTCCTTGTCCCAGAGTTCGATGCCTTTGCACCCGTAGTAGCCGATATTCTCGCCGACATTGATTTTGATGCCGTCGAGTTTACGAAACTCCAGCAGCTTATCGATCAGCCGGGGGTAGTTTTCCAGAGACAGGATCATATCGGCCATCCCCTTCATGCGGCCGGTGGTGGTCGTCAGCTGAACCTGCCAGGCGTTGGCGTGGTGATCGATCAGGATCTGGCGCATCTGATCCATTTCATCGATGTTGATATTGGATATCTGGCTGACCGCACAGAATTTGGCTCCCCGTTTATGCAGGAGGTCCATGGCGTTAATGACGCGACGGAAGCTGTCCTCACGCTGACGAATGAAGTTGTGCGTTTTCTCGGTGCCGTCGAAGGAGATGCCGACGTTGTTGAAGCCGGCGGCAACAATCTGATCGGCTGCCGCCTCGTCGAGAGCGTAGCCGTTGCTGATGATACCGATGTCGACGCCGTTGGCTTTCAGCCGACGGGCGATCTGGGGCCAGTCACGGCGCAGGAGCGGTTCACCGCCGGAGAGAATGAGCCATTTGGTACCGAGGGCACCCAGTTCATCGCACAGTTTGAGCGCTTCGTCGGTCGTCAGCTCACCGGGGCGGGCTTTTCCGGCCGACGTGCCGCAATGTATGCAGCGCATATTGCAGGCGAAGGTGATTTCCCAGACGACGGAATGCGGATAGAATTTGAATTCGGTCATGATTTCTCCTGTGGCGCGGCGGCCGCAGCCGAGGCGGCCTGCTGGCGGGCAAGGGCGATTATTTCGAGCATCGGCTCGAGATTGTATTTCCAGGTATCACATGTCGTTTCGGGCGTCCCGTTGCGACCGGCCCGTCGCGCGGGGCAACTGCCCATGCAAATGGGCAGGATCGTGCAGTCGCGACAATCGGAATCCTCAAACGGGTCGAAGCGGAAGAGGCGATTGAATTCAGGATGGTGAAAGTCGATCTCGGCGCTGATGTGTCCGGCACTCTTTGTCTTGTCTCCGGCGTGATTAAAGCACCGGTACAGGTCACCATCGGGATCAATCAGGAAGCAGCCGACCTGCTGGGCCATGCAGAAGACGCTGGTCGGCGCCGGCAGTTTCTGAATGCGGAAACCCTCCTTGAGAAGGAGGGCGAAATATTCGGTCTCGACATTCGAGAAATCGGCCGTGCCATAACAATCCTCCGCGATGTTGGAGCAGACGCTGGTGGCGGCCTCAAGCATGCCGAAATTCACCCAGACCTTCTTGTGAAGATCGGCCTGCTTGAGCTCGTCGACCAGTTCCTGAATAACCTCGACGGAGAAGCTTTTGTCGACATTGACGCGAATACTGATGTTCATCTTTTCGACGGCGCTCTGCAGATTCCGTATGATTGCATCGAAACTGGTTTTGCCGTTCTTGAGGAGGCGCTTGCGGTTATGCATGCGAGACGGGCCATCCAGCGTCACCTGGGCAGCCCGGCACTTGAGTGCGACGAGCCGGTCGATGATTTCGGGCGTGAGGAGATAGCCGTTGGAAACGATGGTTGAGGTGTACTCAAACTTGTGGGTTTCGCTCAGGTCGATGAAGCTGCGACTGAGTCGTTCGACAATATCCATAGCCAGCAGCGGCTCGCCGCCGAACCAGTCGACATTCAGACCGTTCAGCGAGCCGGCGCGTTGCTTAACAAAGTCGATAACCGCCTGCATGGTTTCCCCGGACATGCGTCCCTGCTTGCTGCCTTCGTAGCAGTAAGGACAGGCCATGTTGCAGGCCATGGTCGGGGCAATCACGAGGGAAAGCGTGCTTTCATTGAAGCGGGCGCGGTTGTGCTCGAATTTCAGCCAGTCGAGTTCGGAGAAGTCGTCATCGCAGGCGAATAAGCCGTAGCGAAGCTGCTTCAGCAGTTCCTCTTCCTCGGGTGTCAGGGGACCGGTGGCGTGCGTCTGAATCTTACCGGCGAGCCGTTCATAGGTGCTGTAATTCGAGCTGTCGAGCAGCGCCACGGCACCGGAACGGGCGTTGAAGGCGAGATAGTATCCGTCCCGCCAGGCGTGAAAATGATTATATCGCGATAATTTCGGCACGCGCACAGTCTCCTTCAAACGGACCGCGAGGAGACGGCTCCGGTGAGCCGTCTCCCGGCGGTGGCAAGATCAGACTTCAGGCCACGGTATCCCGTACAGCGGGTGATACACGCCCTTGCATCCCTTGACAGCAGTTACTGTTGTCGGGTCAACCAGATAAATCATCTGATCTCCTCCGTGTTAAAGGTTATAACCGACAATCGACACACGATTCACGTCACGACCTACTGTCGTTCGAGTGGTCGCCGGGCATCTTGCCGGTCAATGGGACCCTAGTCGCCCGGAAGTGCGGAGTCCGTATGAACCGAAACAAAGATTTCCATTATCATTGAGCAGTATCGCCGGGGGATTGTCTCAGGACAATCCCCCGACATTCGCGTTACTTCGCGGTGTTAATGCCGTAGAGCGGCACATACACCGGCTTGCAGATCGGAGTATAGATTCTGCACTTGACCGGTGACACCGAGGTTGGATCGATTAGATAAATCATCCAACACCCTCCTACGAAAGGTTCTCATCCGGTCGTTGCATCCAACCCCACCCGCCCGCAGAGGGACAGGTACCGATCGCCGAGTTCCCAACCGAATAATTTAACTCTCTACCCGGTAATGCCGAGTCAATTCGACCTATCGCTTAGGGCCGCCTCGACTTCTCGCAGCGGAGAACGGGTCTGGGCGGTTTTCGTCTTACGCCACAGCGACCGCAACTGAGGCACGGCGGCGGATGAAGATTAGAATAAGATCATTTGTCGATGACAACATGCAGCGCCTGTGCTCACGGCGGTCAAGATTACACTCACACACGAAACTTACGGGCAGGGCACTCACCTATGAGGGATTTGTTCACGCCGATTACCCTCGCTGAGTACGACCCTCGTCCTGGTTTTCACGCTCATCTCCGGCAGCCGCAGAAAGCGGTCCCGGACCGGAGACGGTTGTGTCCAAGTATACCACGCGGAAAACATCGCGTCAAGGACCAAACACTCACCACACGGCACTGAGGGGAAACGGCATGGTATGAGTCGGATTGTCGGGTGAAATCATCGCTTCAATACTACAGTTCGAAGAGCCCTGAGCGACTCGCGCTGCGTCAGCCCGCCAATGTCGGCCAATGGAGAGGATATTCGGAGGGATTGCGTGGCTTATGCGAGGGGTGATTGTACCGCCACGACGTCACACCCGGTGGCGGCAGTCAAGGTGCAGTGGTCAAGGGTCTCAACCGCAGGCAGATAGATGTAGACTTCGGTACCGTGACCGACCTCAGATTGAACACAGATGTGACCGCCATGACGGGACACAATGCCGTGCGTAACCGCGAGGCCGAGGCCGGTTCCTTCGCCGACCGGCTTGGTCGTGAAGAACGGATCGAACACCCGGCGCAGGGTTGCCTGATCCATCCCGTGCCCGGTATCAGCGACGCAGAGTTCAAGATGGGTGCCGAACAACTGGCAGCCGCAGACAAGACAGTTGGCGGACGCGGACGAGGTCGCCCGGACCGAGATGCTCAATTTTCCGCCGCTCTTCATGGCGTGCGAGGAGTTCACGCCCAGGTTCATGATCACCTGGTGGAGCTGAGTGATATCGGCGAAAAGCGGGGGAAGGTCCGGGTCGAACCTGGTTTCGAGCGAGATATTCGGCTCCAGGGTGGATCGAAGGAGCGCGGCGCTCTCCTGAACCACCGATTCAAGATGCAGCTGTTTGCTGTCGGTGGGCTGCTGCCGACTGAACGCCAGTATTTGACCAACCAGTGACTTGGCGCGATAGGCGGCTTTCAAGACTTCGGCCAAATGCAAATGCCGGGGATCCTCGTCGGTCAGCTCCGAATCCGCAAGTTCCGTGTACCCGATCACCGGGACGAGCAGGTTATTGAAGTCGTGCGCAATTCCGGCGGCGAGAGTGCCGATCGTCTCCAGTTTCTGTGACAGGAGAAGCTGTTCCTCGAGCCGGGCCCGCTCCTTTTCCGCCCGCTTTCGGTCGGTGATATCCCGGAAGCACCAGACCCGGCCGATGACCTCGTCTCCCGCACGCTGGGGAATGGAATACCGCTCAAAATGCCGGCCATCCTTGAACTCGAGATGGTCATAGCTTTCGGCCAGCGGACTGGCATAGAGATCAGTCACTTTTCGAACGAAGCCATCCGGGTCCTTTAATTGATCAAGAACGAACGCGATCAGATTGGCGTCGTCTTTCCGCTCCGCCAGCGTTATCGGGATTCGCCACAGTTCGAGGAATTTCCGGTTGTAGCCGGCAATGCCGCCCTGTCGGTCGACAACCAGAATGCCGTCGGCGGTCGACTCGAGCGTGGCGCGCAACAGAGACAGCGAGCGCTGAAGTTCGCTTTCCACCTGCTCGCGGACGCCTATTTCCGTCTGCCGCGCGGTCAATTCCGAGCGCAGCGCATCGTGCAGCCGCGCACGCTCGATAGCCATGGCGGCGAAGCGGGCAAATTCCACCAGTCGTATCACCGACTCCTCGTCGAAAGTGCAAGGGGAGCTCTTCTGATGAGCCAGGCCGATGACGCCGACTACACCGGACTTGGCCACCAGCGGTACGGCCACCATAGCGCCGAGCGTGTTGAGCTCACATCCGGGAATTCTGCCCGGCCAGGTGTCGTAATCATTGACAACAACAGGTTCGCCCGTTTCCCACGCCGTTCCGGTAATGCCTTCCCCTTTGCGCACCGCGAATTTCAGATGATCTTGATCGAGACAGCCCAAGGCGATTCCCGGTGTGAGATGATCGGCTCCGGTCTCCAGAAGATCGATGTATCCGGATTCTGTTCCGAGAAACTGACAGGCGCGGCTCAAAACGGATCGGAGCAGCGTGTCGAGGTCCGATTCGGACACCAGGTCGAGCGCGCTCTCCTGAAGGGCGACAAGAAAATCATTTTGACGATGGAGCGTTTCTTCGGCGTGTTTGCGCTCGGTGATATCCTGAGTGGTGCCGGATATTCTCACCGGCCGTCCGGCCGAATCACAATCGACGGTGCTCTGGACCTGACAGACTCTCACGCTGCCGTCAGGAAGGATAATGCGATAATCGAGGGGTTGATGGCTCCGCCCTTTCAGCAATCCGGACATCGCGGTGCGTACCATATCGCGGTCGTCGGGATGGACGAATGAATCCAGATATTCGAAGAACGTGGGCGGTTTGTCTTTGGGGCTCATCCCGCACATCCGGTACATTTCGGTGGACCAGAAAGAGGCGTTCGTGACAGGGTCAACTGTCCAGTTGCCGATGTGAGTGATGCGCTGAGCATTGGCCAGACCGGCTTCACTTTCCCGGAGGGCTTCCTCGGCCTTCTTTCGATCGGTGATATTCATGAACACGGCTGCCATCTTCCGGGGCGAGCGCTGAAAGGCGACCACCTCGAAGGCGCCGTCGATCTTGTTTCCCTTGTACGTGACGGATTCGTTGCGCCACCGTTCGCCGTGAACCGCCACCCGGCGGTACTGCTCAGGAATTTCGGTATGGGCCAGCGACGGAAAGGCGTCTTCGATTGTCCTGCCAAGGAGTTTCGAGTGATCCAGGCCCAGAAGCCAGTCGGCCGCCGGGTTGGCGGCTTCGAGAATCAGTCGACCGTCCGCTTCAAGACGGTACATATGCATGCCGATGGGCGAGACATTGACGACATTCGAGTAGCGCTCCTCACTTTCTCGCAGTGCCGCCTCAGTACGCATGCGTTCGATTTCGGATTCGACCCGACGAGAATAGCAGGACAGCACGGTCTGGCAGTATTGCGGGTCGGCAATCGGCTTTCGCGACAGCGCACACAGGATTCCGAGCGGGGAACCGTCGAATGCCCAGAGCGGCGTGCCGACGTAGGAAACCGCACCTATCTGGGCAAGCATAGCGGCATCCGGGAAAAATTCGCGCAGGTGGGAAGGATAGCATGCCATGGTCTTGCCGACGATCGCGCCGCAGGGCGTTCCCGCGAGATCGTATTCGACAGCGGCGGTGAGCTCTCCGTCAAGCATCAGAGCCAGTGTCCTCACCCGGTCCGTGCGGCCGGGAAGAAGTTCGCCGACCAGGACATGTTCTAATCCGAGCGTTTCCGACAAGCTTCGGGCGACCGCGGTAAAGAACCGATCCCCGGAGCCGGAGGATATCTCGGCGAAACGTTCCAGCATGCGCTGTTGTCTGGCCTGCGACGTGATGTCGCGGGCGAGCGTGAGGAAGGTGCCGTTATCGAGCCGGCGTGTCGACGTTTCCGTCTCCATCCAGATACCGTCTTTCCTGCGGACGCGAACGCGGGCCCGGGCGATATCGCCGCACACCATCGTGCTCAGTTGGTACATCATTCCCGAAGCATCATCGGGATGCACGACATCAGGAACCGTGAGCGTGAGACTCTCCTCCCTTGAGTAGCCCAGATAGTCGCAGGCAGCGCTGTTGATGTCGAGCGGTCGGCCGGAGTGATCCAGAAGGATGACCGGTTCGGATGACTGGTCAAAGAGTGTCGAGGACAGGTTCTCGCTCTGAACCAGCGCGTTCCTTGAACGATTCAGGAGTTTGAGGAGACTGCTGCCAAAGCCGAAGGCGAGGGCGATCAGTGCGGCCAGTGCGATATCGGTCAGGAAATTACCGGTCTTCAGTTCATGCCCCCGGCGGGCGAGGGTGATGTGCAGGAGGATGGCAATTTCAAGACCGCAGAACAGGAAGAGTCCCAATCCCCGCACCAGTCCGGGCCGACGCCCGGCGGACGTCAAAAGGAAATATACAGTGCCGACTACGGACAACTGAGTCAGAATACAGAGAGCAAGCAGTATCGGAAAACTCATAAATCCCAGGTTCTTGATTCGGTGATACCACGAGCGACGGGCGCAGACGGCGGAGTGAACACCGTGACATTATCCGATCGTTATCTGCCCACACGTTCCCAGAGCTACACCGTGATGGCACCACCACGGGGTGATGCACCACACACTATATCGGCGGGCAGTTCAATTTCTGAACAGGCAAACAGACTCGACGGAGCGCGGCGGTGAATGCGGCGGGACCTTGACTTAAGTGAATCCAAATACTTTCCCCCGGAAAGGCCCGGGGGAATTGTCATCCTGTCGCGTCAGTGCAGTGCGGTCATAATGCTATTTCAGAGGCCAGAGGATGGCGAGCTCGTTCATTCCTTTAGGGGCCACAAGCGTTCTAATCACTGACCCGGACTGGAGCAGGAGTCCTTCAGTGTCGGTACCCACCAGCAGACCTTTCGAGGAATATTTCAGCACGGTCGCACAGTGATTGGCAAGCGTCGTGAGCGGTCTGAATTCGTTATTGAAGTATGTAGTGATGCCTGCTTCGGTGCCGATATTCACAATCCAGCCGGAGGCATCTATGGCCGTAATGTCGTCGGAGGGCAGGCCGTTCGCCACCGTGAACGTCTGCCAGCGGCCGCCATCGAACACGTACAGGCCGGAGTCCGTACCGAGATAGAGGTGATCGTGACCGAAGTCGAGACAATTGACATAGTCGAACAGCGAGCTGTCACGGATGAGGTAACGTTTGGTCACGCTGGTACCATCCCACCGATAGAGACCCTGACCATCGGTGCCGACCCAGAGTCCGCTGTTGTCCGCGACCATCGATGTAACGAACACACCTTCCATGAGCGAGGAGGTGCCGATAGCGCTTTGGGCGTAGAGCCCGCCCTCGGTGCCAATCATCAGCAGCGAACCGTAGCTGTAGAGAGCGGTGATGGGATCGGTGAACGGTTCATCCACTACTGCAAGGGCGTTGCCCTCAAGGCGGTACAATTTGTCGCCGCCGACGTAAGCGGCGCCGTCACGCCAGACCGCGGCGGTCATCGGCTTGCCGGCCTCAATCGAAGAATGTGTTCCCTGATTGAGATCGTACATGAGCGCACCGTTGTCGAGTGCGACCACTACCAGCGAGTCATTGACCGCCAGATCATAGATGGTGGCGGCGAGAGCCGTAGATGTATCGGTCGGCGTATCGATCGACACGCGTCTGGGGCCGACATCGCGGCCGGCTTTTGATGCCACCTGCTGAGCGATGCTGTCCATGTTCGGCATGGCCGTGGTGAGGGTGTCCTGATCGGCCTTTTTGGAACAGCCAATTAGAGTGATTAAGGCGACAGCGGAGAGAGCCATCGCGAGCTTGACGAAAGTGTTCGGTTTCATAATGACCTCCATTGTGTGAACGGTTCCGATTTCCTGTTTTCAGTTGCCATCTGGATGCATTACAAGGTCGGTGCCAGGTAGGTATTACGTTGCGGTACAATCACTTAATGGGGGATGGTCGAGGTTGTCCGGGGAAGATGTGTGTCAATTGAGACACGATACCGTAGCTTAGCAGGTTATTTTGTTGTACGGCAAAAGATTATCGAGTGTCATTGTTGACACAGGGGTTGAATTGGTTGTATGTTATCTGTGCTAAACCGCTGTCCGGTTCGCGTGTAAGAGAATAGGAACGTTCTGTGAAGCGCATGAAACAATTGTTATCGATCATTCTTCTCATTTTACTGTCATCATCTGCTCCGGCGGTGGATACCGACGGTGTCTGGGTGCCGTGTAAAATACTCCAGTGCAAATTGAACCGGCTCTACTTCGATGTCGGCGAGGAGTCGCGCGTGTTCGCGGGTTATCGCGCGGTAGTGATCCACAAGAAGGATACGGTGTGGTCGGGCGTGATCGAGCGGGCGTTCGAGGGAGTGGCGATCAGCGAGCCGATTGCAAAGTTACCGGAGATCAAATCGGTCAGCGCTTTTGTTCAAACTGCCCCCGTCGATAGCCATGCCGTACTGATTATCGGAACTGCCATGATGCCGCCGGCGACAAACGCGCAACCGGTACGGGCACTCGACGGTATGTCGGCCCGGACGAAGGGGCTGGTTGACAGCGTCATAATCAGGGACTACGCGGATAATCAATCGATGCAGGTTGATTTTCAGACAGGGAAGATTGACGGCGTTCTCACCTGTCAGGCCGAGAGCTTCTCGGATCCGACCGTGCGGGTGGAATCAACCCCGGCGAATTTTGTCGCGGCGATGATACCGAAAGCATCATCGGCGATCAACCGTCGCATGTTGCTGACCTCGTCGCTGATCGCCCGATTCGACACGAGCATCGCGCGAGGACTATTCGACGGGTCCGACATCCGCTACCTGTCGCGGTTGTCGGCATCGCCCGACAGCGCCCGGTGGTATGCGTTCGATCCCGAAAGAGGGCGGCGGATGCTGCGCCAGGAAGTTGACCGATCGGCCGAGATTCGCATCTACGCTCCGAGCAGAGAGCTTCGGAAAATTGCCGGCTACTTTGCCGATCTGCTGGCGCGCGACCAATATAAAAGCCGGCTGGTGGAGTCGTGGGAGGAGTGCGATTTTTCGCTGGCTTTCATACCGGCCGATCCTCGTGATTTGCAGGCCACTTATCAGGCGATTCTCAGACGGCTCGGGCCGGAAAGCTCGGCAGTAGTGGAACTGGGGCCGTCGCTGAGAGAAGTGTCGGCACTGCTTCAGAATGCCGGGGTGGCCAAAGATTCACTTCAGCAGCAACACGATCTACAGACGGCGGAACAGATTTTGATTAGTGATCTGGGTTGTTATCCGCTGTTTCGACCGCGAGTCTATTTCGTCAGCCACCGGGAGATCAGAGGTTCGATCTTCAACGCGGACGGCGGTATTGATCCGGCGGGTCTGATGCGGGTACGTCCGATCAATGGGAGCGGACCACGATGAGCTTCGCGGCAAAGATACGGTTGTACCTGATTGCGGTCGCAATCCTGCCGCCGCTGGCGGTCATGGGGGTGATCTATTTTCATTCGGCGCAGAAAGCCGAGGAACTGGATCGGGAGAACGCAAACCGGGAAGTCCAGAAGTACCTGCAGTTTCGCCAGTCGTATGGGGAGGAAGTGAAAAGCACCGTGGCAGCGGTGGCCGTGCAGCCCGCGTTTACCCGGGCGCTGCTCATGCTCAACTCCGGCAAACCGGGTCAGATTGACCTGAGCAACGATTCGGCATGGCTGGATTTCCTCGAGCTGGTCAATAGCAGCGGTGTGGTGTTGGCGAGTGCGCATCGGCCGGCCATGATCGGCGACTCGATCTCGCTGCCGCCCGAGCGGGAGTCCAATGATTCACCCCGGACGTTCGAGACCCTGGAGCTCGACCGAAGCGGATCACATCCGGCGCTGGCGGTGCTCGCGCCGGTCGGCAACAACATATATGTGTACGCCGGGAACTACTACGACTCCTCCTATCTGACGGCGGCCCGAACGGCCTCGTCGGCCGATTTGAATATCCGCCTCTATGATCAGAATCGATACGCGGATTACCTCAATTCGCAGATGGAGTCGGGCGTGTTGTACCTGATCGACGACCAGTATCAGGCGCTGGTGGGCGGCGGGGTCGGCACCGGATTCTATATGACGGCGACGCTTCGCTCAGGCACCCAGCGGCCGGTGTTCCGGTCCCTCATCATTGTCACGGGACTGGTGGCGGCGGGGAGCGTATTGCTGGCGATTCTGATCGGGTTCTACGTGTCGCATCGAACCAAGAGAGAGTTCGACAATCTGCTGGCGGCGACCGCCCGGGTGGCGGCGGGTGATCTGTCGACGCCGGTGATGGCGTATGAGGAGAAGGAGTTTGCGCATCTGGCGGAAGCGTTCAGCGATATGATCGTAAAACTCCGCAGTGCTCAGGCGAGCTTGGCGGTAAGCCAGAAGATTGCGGCGTGGCAGGTGATGGGGCGCAAGGTCGCACACGAGGTCAAGAACCCGCTCACGCCGATTACGATCTGTGCCGACGACCTGCGCCGGTCCTATTTGGAGAAATTGCCGGAGTTCGATAAGACGCTGGAGCGGAATACGGCGGTGATCAAGAGCGAAGTCCAGCGGGTCACGAAACTGCTGGATCAGTTTGTGGCGTTCGCCCGCATGACGCCGCCGGTGAAGCGAGAAGTGTCGCTGGCCGGATTGATGACGGACCTCGAGGCGCTGTACCCGACGGAGCGGGCAAGCGGACGGCTGAAACTCGCCAATGAATGCGGCGATACCGGCTACCGGATCGACCCGGAGCAGATTAAGCAGCTTCTGGTCAACCTGATCAAGAATGGATTCGAATCGTCAGAAAGCACTATGGTTGATGTCAAGGCGCAGGAAAGGGACGGGAATCTGGTTCTGAGCGTTCTCGATACCGGTCCCGGCTTTTCGCCGGAGAAGCTGGCGCGCGGGTTTGAGCCGTACCTGTCATCCAAGAAAGACGGCTCCGGTCTGGGGCTGGTAATCTGCCAGCGAATTGCAGTCGATCACGGCGGAAATATCGAACTGTTTAACCGTCCCGAAGGAGGAGCCGGCGTGCGGGTGACGCTTCCGGCGAACTAATGGCGCGAGTTCTGATAATTGACGACGAAGAAAATATCCGGCTGTCGCTGAAGTCGGCGCTGGAGAAACGGGGGCATGAGATCGTGACGGCCGCCACCTGGCGTGAGGGGGCGGAGTTTTCACGGGCGTCGTTCGATGTCATCTTCCTCGATGTGCTGTTGCCCGACGGGAACGGGGTTGACCTCTTGCAGGATATTCTTCTCAGGAATCCAAAGCAGCTGGTGGTGATGATATCGGGACACGCGGATATCGAGACGGCGGTAAAGGCGACGCGGGCGGGAGCGTATGATTTCGTGGAAAAGCCGCTCTCGCTGGATCGGGTGTTGATCACGGTTGATAATGCGTCGAAGGCGGGGCGGCTGCTGACCGAGCGGGACCAATTGGCGAAACGTGTCTACGGCGAATTCATCGGCGAGTCGGCGCCGATTCGGCAGATCAAACAGGAGATTCTGAGATCGGCTCCCAAAGCCAGCCGGTTCCTGATTCTTGGCGAAAACGGCACCGGCAAGGAATTGGTGGCGCATCTGATACATCGGCAGGGGCGGCACGCCACGGGGCCGTTTGTCGCGGTNAACTGCGCGGCGCTGCCGNGNGAGNTGGTNGAATCGGANNTGTTCGGNCANACGCANGGGGCNTTTACCGGNGCGACACATGCTCGCAAGGGAAGATTTCTNGAGGCACACGGCGGGACGATATTCCTCGACGAAATCGGCGANATGCCGCTCGATTCCCAGGCCAAGATNCTTCGGGTGATCGAGACCGGGGAGCTGTCCGCAGTCGGTTCGGACAAAACCGTACCTGTGGATTGCGTGATCATTGCGGCCTCGAATCGGAATCTGGAGCAGNTGGTTAAGGAGCAGAAGTTCCGACAGGACCTGCTGTATCGTCTCAATGTGGTCACATTCCACCTGCCGCCGCTGCGCGGGCGAAGGGAGGATATCGGACTGCTGGCAGATTACTTTCTTGTCCGGTTCGCCCGGGAGAGCGGCAGTGAGCCCAAAGTGCTGTCTCAGGAGGCGCTGGCATATCTGAAGGATCTAGAGTTGCCGGGAAATATCAGGGAACTGAAGAACCTGATGGAGCGGGTGAACATCTATTGTGATGCCGCGCAGGTGACGACCGCCGACCTCAGAGCGCTGGCGTTATCGGTGGGCAGAGAGCCGCTCACCACGCTGAAAGAGGCAGTCGACAGCTTCGAGGAGGAGTATATCCGGTCGGCGCTCGTTCGGAATGACGGCAACATGGCGGAGACGGCGCGTCAGTTGGGGGTGGAGAGATCGCATCTGTACAAGAAGCTCAGGAAATTTGAGGGCGGGCAGTGAGCGGCCGTCAGGTCACACTCCGCCTTCGGCGGAGCAGGACCTGACGGAGGGCCAAGTCGCCGTCCGTTTCGGCCTTTCCTCACTTGCCCGGCGACGGGAAATCCGGTATTGTTGGGGAGCTTTCGAGATTGCGTAGCACATGTTCCAGATGAAAGAATTACTAACTCAGAAGTTTTTCCCGTTTATCGTCAAACCCGGCCGCTATGCGGGGGGCGAGATCGGCCAGATTGTCAAAGATCCGGCGGGCCGCCTTTCCTACCTACACTGCTATCCCGATAAGTACGAGCTGGGACACTCCTACATGGGGCTGCAGATACTCTATCATCTCGTCAACAAGGATGACCGCTTCCTGTGCGAGCGGGCGTTTGCGGTTGATCGCGATGCCGAGGAGGTAATGCGGCGCGAGGGGATTCCGCTGTTTTCACTGGAATCGTGGCGGCCCGCGAAGGAATTCGATGCCATCGGTTTCACGCTGGTGGATGAGACAGTCTACACCAACATGCTGAATATGATCGATCTGGCCGGGATTCCAATTCGATCGCGGGATCGGTCCGACAGTGATCCGATTGTAATGGCCGGCGGGCCATCGGCATATAATCCGGAGCCAATTGCCGAATTCGTTGACCTGTTCTTCGTGGGAGACGGCGAGGAAGGCCTTCTTGAAATACTGGCGCTATTGATTCAACTTCGCGGGCAATCACGCAAGGCAAGACTGCACACGCTTGCGGAGAAAGTGGAATCGGTTT
Organism: candidate division GN15 bacterium; assembly: GCA_003105265.1. GTDB lineage: Bacteria > Zixibacteria > MSB-5A5 > GN15 > FEB-12 > FEB-12. The sequence goes on from PQAP01000120.1 coordinate 18,685, forward strand.
ATGTCCCGTCGATTCACAGTGACCCGGTGTACGAGGGCAGGAGTCCTGTTAGAGTCAAGGCCCGGGCAATTCAGCACCTCAAGCCCGAATATTATCCGCAACAGCCGATAGTGCCGCTCATCGAGACCGTACATAATCATCTCGGCGTCGAGATCATGCGCGGCTGCCCGCAGGGCTGCCGGTTCTGCATGGCGGGAGCGATCTATCGCCCGGTGCGGCTTCGCAATCGCAATGATCTTCTTCAGCAAATTGAAGCGGAGTTGGGAAACACCGGCTATGATGAGGTGGCTTTGATGTCCCTGTCGGCAACCGATTATCCGGAATTGGAAGCGTTGACGATGACGCTCGCCAACCGGCTCGAACCACAGCGGGTATCGATAAATCTGCCCTCGCTCCGACCCGGCTCAGTAAGCCCATCGCTGTTCGATGCGGTCAAGCGCGTGCGCAAGAGCGGGCTGACTATTGCGCCCGAGGCCGGCACGGAACGGTTGCGTCTGTTCATTCGCAAAGATTTTCCCGACGCCGCCATATACGACACGGCGCGGCTGGCGTTCGAGCGGGGCTGGATGACGATCAAGCTGTATTTCATGATCGGGCTGCCGACGGAAACCGATGAAGACGTGGTCGGAATTGCCGGTATCTGCCGGACCGTCTCGCAGATCAGCCAGGAATTTCCGGGGCGAAGGACGATCAATGTCACGCTTTCGCCGTTTATTCCGAAGCCGCACACGCCGTTTCAGTGGGATGAGATGGTACCGCGCGACGTTTTCGAACAGCGGATTACCCTGATCAAGCGGAACCTGAGAGTCAACAATGTCAATCTGAAGATCAACCAGCCAAACCTGGCGATCTACACCGCGATTATCGGGCGCGGCGGCCGGGATATGGCGGCGGTAATCGAGACCGCGTTTCGGAACGGGTGCCGGTTTGAAGGATGGTCGGAGGAGTTCCGGTATGACGCCTGGATGGAGGCGCTCAAGCAGCATGGGCTCGATCCGCAGGCGCTGCTTCGCCCGATTCCGTTCTCCGCGACACTGCCGTGGTCACATATCGAAAAAGGCGTTTCGGTCGAGCACCTGATGGCGGAACGACAGCGGACGTCCATGCAGCTCCGGGATTTCGTGCCGCACGCTACGGCGAAAGCGGAAGGCGAATCGGGTGAAACCGGCCTGGAATTCGGACGCGGGAAGAAGAAGGTCCCATCGCGCAATGTCGCCGCGCCGACCAAGAATCGCGTGCGGATTCGCTGGGGTAAATCGAGCCGTTACCGCTACATGTCGCATCTGGACAACCTGCGGCTGCTGGAACGGGCAATCCGCCGGGCACGCCTGCCGGTGGCTTACAGCCAGGGATTCAATCCGAGCATGAAGCTCTCTTTCGGACCGCCGCTGCCGCTGGGGTTCACGTCGGAAGCGGAATATGTCGATATCACTCTTGAAGTGAACCTGATGCCGTATATGATCGATGCGCTGCGCCGCACGTTGCCGGAAGGGATTACGCTCGATGATGCCCGGATCGTGCTGGGGAAAAACGCGTCGCTTTCGGCCTCACTCAACCGGGTCGAGTACAGCGTGCCGATCGACTGCTGGGAAAATCACGCGCCGCTGGCCAAGAATATTGAGAAACTCATGAGCGCGGAGACGCTCACGATTGAGCGGCAGGGGAAAGAAACAACGAAGTCAGTGGACCTTCGCCCGGCCATATTCGGTCTGCAGTTTGAGGCCGGATCACTGTTGATGACGCTCGGCATCGGTGACGCGGGGTACGCGCGGCCGGACGAAGTAGCGGAGTTGCTACATGAGGGATTGCGATACCCGAGTGCGGGAATGCCGTTTCACCGCAAAGCGATTTACCGGGTCGAGACCGATGGACGGCGTATCGATCCGATGGATATTTGAGACATGACAGAACAAGTCGCGCAAAGATCGTCCAAATTTGACCCGGTTCGCGCNGCGGCCGTCGAAGCGCTAATCCTGATCGAGCAGGGAGAGCAGACGGAAAGGGCNGTGGAGGCCGTCACCGGCAGCAAAGGTTTCCGGTCGCTGGATATGCGCTTTCTCNTGCAGATCGTCAACGGCGCAACCAAGATGCGGCGGCGGCTTGACCACGAAATCCGGTTCTACCTGGCACGGCCGTCAGTGGAACTGTCTTTCAAGCTTCAGAATGTTCTGCGGCTCGGATTCTTCCAATTGCTGTACATGGACAAAGTTCCCGCGGCAGCGGCGGTATCGGAGACGGTCAATCTGGCGCACCATTTTACCGACGCCAACCAGGCGCGGCTGGTGAATGCGGTCCTTCGATCGCGCCTCCGGGAGCCGGAGAAAGTCCGGTTTGTCTCAAAGGAGGAGAACCCGGTCAAGTACCTCGGCGACTATTACAGTTACCCGGATCATTTCGTAGCGTACTGCGTGCGCGAGTTTGGCGTGGATCGCACGGAGAAACTTCTCCAGCACTACAACAATCCGCCCCATGTCACCTACCGCATCAATCATCTCAAAGCGAAGCCGGATGAGGTGGCACACCTGCTGCAGGAAAACCGGTACGAGTTTTCGTTCGGCAAGTATCTTCCGGAATTCATTCATTTCGAGGCAACCGGGTTGCCTCTGGAAGAGGAACTGCTGGCGGCGGGAAAGGTGATGGTCCAGGATGAATCGGCCGGGTTGCCGATCCGCCTACTCAATCCGAAACCGGGCGACAGTATTGTGGATATGGCGGCGGCGCCGGGCGGGAAGGCGACGTACGCGGCGATCAAGATGCGCAACAAGGGGCGGGTGACGGCGATAGACAAATCACATCAGCGGCTTGAGATACTGGTGGCCAATGCGCGGCGACTGGGAATCAAAATTATTGCGCCGGTAGCATGCGATGCCACCGAGTTCAAGGGCGGGCCGTTTGACCGGGTGCTGCTCGATCCCCCCTGCTCCGGCTGGGGGACGGCCGGGAAGAACTCGGATCTTCGCTGGAGCAAGACTGCGCAAGATATCGCCAACCTGGTCAAGATTCAGTCGAAGATGATCGATCGCGCCGCCCGGCTGGTGAAACCGGGAGGGATACTGGTGTATTCGACCTGCACGATCATGCGGGACGAGAATGATCAGATAATCGAGGAATTCCTGCTGCGGAATCCCCGGTTCGAGATCGACTCGGCGGCGCAGTTTTTCGGGCCGGATCTGGTCAACGAGCGCGGGTTTGTGAAGACATATCCGGATATCGAAAACCTCGATGGGTCATTCTGCGCGCGGCTCAAATTCCGGCTGGAGGGATGAGATTGCCGTTTTGAGCTTGCGCGGGAGGCGGACTGATGCGATGGTTGTTATCGACTGTCCGCCCGAAAGGGCGGGGCACGGAGTGCACGAACCGATTTGATTGAAACCGGCGTATAACCACATGATGGCTGTCGATACTGAAGAAGTCCCGAACCGACGGAAACCGATTCTGACCAAATGGCTGCCGCTGGGATCGATCCAGCGCAAGCTGGCGTTCTGGCTCCTGTTTCCGCTTTTGGCGTTGATAGTCATGGCGGGCATTTTCGATCAGGTCATCATGCCGGCGGTCACGCGCCAGGGAAGCGCCTTTGAGCTGCCGGACCTGACCAACCAAAAGGTGATCGATATCGACCAGAAGCTGGAAGATCTCGATCTGTCGTACGAGATCGCCGGCGAGGAGTTCGCGCCCGGCAAGGAGAAGGGGACGATCATCCGTCAGTATCCGATCGCAGGCACCCTGGTGAAGCCGGGACGGATAATCAAGCTGATTATCTGCAAAGGGCAGAAGATGGTGAATATCCCGCAGGTTTCCGGGAAATCCGTACGGCAGGCGATTCTCGATCTGGAGACGGCGGGCTTGACGGTTGGCGAAATCGCGTGGGCCTTCTCGGACACGATTCCGGAAAAAGTGGTGGTGTTCTCATATCCGTCGGCGGGGACAGAGATCCCGAGCGGAAGCCCGGTCAACCTGATGGTCAATCGCGGGCGCGCTACCGATTTCACGTATATGCCGAAAGTGATCGGCATGCCGCTTGAAGATGCCCGCAAGCTGATCGAGGATAAAGGACTCAAGGTCGGCAAACTGCGCACGCGAACCGACGAGAACTTTCTGCCGGAGACGGTGCTTGAGCAATCAGAAGTGGAGGGGGCGGAATTGCAGCTCGGGACGGAAGTCGATCTGGTAATCAGCAAGACGTAGGTTGCGGGATCAGAGACATAACGTTTCCGATCTGCGCTATCGTTTCCATCAATTAGAACTTCCAGGTAAAACCGAAGCTCGGCAGAATGCCGGCATCGTAGATCAGCCCCGACGCTGAGTTGATGAGCGGATTGTAGCGATTGGTGACATTGGTGAGGGCCAGGGTCATTGCGGCGTGCCCGAGGTCAAAACGGGCGCTGACATTCAAGGTCGCATTGATGGGGAAACGCTCGGAGTTCTCTTTCGCCAGCACTGATTTCAGGTACGCTTCGTTATAGGTGCCCGGCTCTCCATACAGCAGCAGCTTTCTCAACGGCGAATACGGATAGCCGTTGCGCACCTGGAGTTCGGTCCCCAGCGCCACTTTCCGACTCACGCGATAATCCAGCCGGGTCACCACGCGATTGCGCGTATCGAGTTCGTGCGGGTACGTGATTCCGTATTCGGTGCGGGTAGCTCTCGACCAGGCGTAAGATGTGTGCAAGCTCAGAGGAGCGGCAAGAAACCGGTTGAGTGTCAGGTCGGCAGAGAAACCGTAGAAGTCGGCGCGGCCAGTCGAGCGGATTCCGAGGAAGTTCGGATTGATGGTGTAGCTCGCGGTATAGATATGGTCGTAATCAGGGGTCACCACCGGCGTGCCGGACATCCACTTGCGGAAGAGACCGACCTGCAACGGGCCGAACGCGTAGTCGGCGGTGACGAGTCGGGTCCGAATCGGAGTCAACCGGGCCAGATGCGCGCGAATCAGCACCTGGTTCGGCTCGAGCACAGCGGTCACGGGATCATCGATATATTCACCATAATGCGCTCGGAATTCGGAGTGGTCCGATGTCCGGAGCGAGAATTGGTGTCTTTGCAGCAGCCCATGCCCCCGGGTTACAGCCGAAATCTGTTCGTAACGCAAGCCGCTCTCGAGGGACAGCCGGCCGAAGTCATGACCGACCGACGCGAACGCGGCGAAATGATCCCGCGGCGTGTTTCCCGCGAAATGCCCGAACGTCTGATTCAGGGCAACCTGATAAATGAATGGATTGTCGGTGCTCGCGAAGGGGGGCTGGAGATTCCAGTTCTGCTGGTGAAGATCGACCACTCGCCTCGTGTCGGCTGACCAATCGATACCGCACAGAGCACGGGAATGCCCTAACTCGAGGTTCGACTGCAGTCGACCAAGATAGGTCTGACTTGAATCACTGAGCGTAACCTGGCTGCCGGCCAGCGTGGTCTCCCCCAGCGGCACGGCCACGTACTGGCGGACACTGCTCTTTACGGCAGCCGTGGCCTGCAGAAGGAGCCGCGAGGACACGCGCTGCAGTTTGACGCCGAGATAGTTTTCGCGGGACGCCTGCAGGGTTTGAGTCGGCGGAATGTTGTGTTCGACCGAGGCAGTGTTAAACGAGAGGTAGTCGCGGACGGCGTACTCATCGAGCAGCAACCGGTAATTGGGGGAGAGCCGCATGCCGGCCGAGGCAAAGACGTCCTGGAAATTGGTCGGCGGCACAGTTCGTCGATCGGACCTGATATCGAACTCCCTGACCAGTTTGTCCAGAGTCGATTTCCGGAGTGAGCCGAGTGCAAAGAAGCGCTCGTTGCCGAACCGGAAGGCGCCATCGGCCTCGATCGTCGACAGATTCAGGTCGCCGGAGAAATGGGTGTTGAACGGCGTGGCGGTCTTGAAATCGACTGCCGATGGTGCGCTGTAGGAGACATCGGTCCCCTGTGGCTGAAACCGCATACTGTGCAGCACGGCGCCGGGGACCACGGAGAAGGCGCCGAAATGGTTCGGGTCGCTACCGATCGAAACGCCGTTAAGAAAGAACTCCGGCGCCGAACCGCTGACGCGAATCTGTGAGGAATGGTTAGAGCCGACCTTGGCCAATTGCGGGTCGGCGAGCGCGGCCGTGGGATTACCCGGGACAAGCGATGAAGCCGCGGCATTGCGAATCTGCTCGGTTGTAAGTTCGTGATCTTCGGCTAACGGCTCTTTCTGTGCGTGCACGCTGATTCTGCCTACATTGATCGCCGACTCCGCCAGCGTGAGGATGACGGGAACATTCTCGTTTACCGATTGCAGCCGGATGGCAATCGGCTCATATCCGACAGCGGAAACAATGAGACTCTCGACAGCAGCTGTATCGGGGAGATTAACGGCGAATCCGCCGAGACTGTCGGTTGGTGCAGCCGCGATGGTAGAACCCGACGCGCGCAGGGCGACCGTAGCGCCCCAGACCGGGCGATGAGCAAGGTCAAGCACAACGCCGCTAAACGATCTGCCTCTATCAGCAAACAGACCTTCGGCCGAGACAGCAACGAGTGCCGCAAGCAGAAGCGTAGTCCGGCTGAGAAAGCGAGATCTCACGAGCATCAACCTCGCCTTTATAAGGGACAAAGCTTGTGCCCGCCTGAAAGGTCGAGGATGGGCCCTGTATCTATATGTTAGACAGGTGATTATGCGCCCCATCAGTCGGGACGGGTATGCAGCGGGGGAGTATTATTATGCAAGCGGAATGAACTATGATTTCATCTGCGCAACGATTTTACTCTGAAGTTTGCACGAAGCTGCCGGGGCGTATATATTGGCGGTCTTTTCAACGGCACTCCGGCTTTCTGCCGGATACCAGGATAGCTTCGGAGAGAGACGCTCGTGCATTTTGCCGGTGAATTAGCCGCTTTGTCAACCGCCCTCCTGTGGTCGTTTACCGCGGTATTTTTCTCGCTGGCCGGTAAGCGAATCGGCTCGTTCAACGTCAATAAAATCCGATTGGTGTTCGCGGCACTCATCTACGCCGCCATACTTCTAATCACGACCGGCTCTCCCTACCCGACCGGACTGAACTCTGCCCAGTTATTCTGGCTGACGCTGTCGGGATTGATCGGGCTCGTGATCGGGGACGGCTGCGGATTCAAATCACTGGTGATGATCGGTCCGCGTGTCGCCACGCTGGTGATGGCGTCGGCGCCGATCATCGCAACCGTGATTGCCTGGGTATTTCTGGGGGAGAAGCTCAAGCTGATCGATCTGATCGGTATCGCGGTAACGATTGCCGGGATCACCTGGGTGGTAGCCGAGCGGAAGAA
>PQAP01000121.1 GCA_003105265.1 candidate division GN15 bacterium
ATTACCGGCGCCAACGGCTTCATCGGCTCGCGCTTGTGCGCACTCTTCCTGAAGGAAGGGTTCACCGTTTATGCCGGCGTTCGAAAGACGGCCGATCTGAGCCAGCTTCAGGGGCTGGCGGTGCAGTATCGATACGGCGATGTCACCGACCCGGCCAGCTTGCCCGCCATGGTGACCGGGATCGACTACGTCATTCACAATGCCGGAATCGTGAAGGCGAAATCACGCGCGCAGTTCTTCGCGGTGAATGCCGAGGGAACCCGGAATTTGCTGCAGGCAGTCGCGGCGCACAATCCGAGTATCAAGCGGTTTGTGCTGGTGTCCTCGATGGCCGCAGTGGGGCCGTCGCGTGACGGCAAGACGCTCACGGAAGAAACGACGCCAAGTCCGGTGACGGTATACGGGCAATCGAAACTGGCCGGCGAGCGCGTGTGTGCCGAGTACGTTGAGAAAATACCGATCACGATTGTCAGGCCACACGGCGTCTACGGCCCCGGCGATAAGGAGACGTTATCGTTCTTCCAGATGGCTAACCGAAGGATGAGACCTCTGCTTGGTAATACGCGACGGAAGATGCAGATGGTGCATGTCGATGACGTCTGTCTTGGCGTCCTGAAAGCAACAATTGCCGACATGAAATCCGGAAGCGCTTATGCCATAGCCGAGAACCGCGCCTATACATACGAGGAGATGGTAGGGCTGCTGGAAGAAGCATCCGGCAAGAAGGGCATTCCGCTCTATGTGCCGGGAGCGGTGTTCAAATTGATCGCGGCAATGTCCGGCACGGTTGCCCGGCTAATCGGTAAGGCGCCGATGCTGACTCGCGATAAAGCCGACGAGCTTCTCGGAAGCTGGGAAGTTTCCACTGAGAAAGCGCGACGCGAACTTGGCTTCGAATCGCAAATCTCGTTTGCCCGGGGGGCACGCGAGACCTTTGCATGGTACAGGGAGCATGACTGGTTATGATAATGTCACGGGAACTGCTTATCTGGTGTCTAGGGTGCGGCAGCGCCTATCTGCTGGCTCTTTCGCTGCTTTTGGACCTGGCGGAAAAGAAACTCCGGCTCGCTGAAGGGATCCCGGCCGAATTGCAGGAGAGCGCAGGGGTCACCTTCTTCGTCATGAATTTTGTCATGGAAGCGCTCTTCTATGTGGCTATCCCGAGCACGGCGTTCGCGTTCTTCTATCAGCTGCTCCCGGTCTCCGGGTTACGCGCCGGTCTGGCCGGGGCGCTGTTTGCGTTCGTGCTTGGCGCGGCGCCGCTCGGAATGCGGCTGTCGGTCCGGCTGCGGCTCCCGATGCCATACATGCTGTTCCTTCTGGTATCGCATCTGCTGAAACTGGGGGGCGCTCTGGGTATAATCGGATATCTGTACTCGCTGTAGGATTGATTGCTGCGGGTCGGCAACTGAAGGATGACAACTCATGACTGAAGATGTGAACGCGAAGTTTCGTAAGGCGCGCGCGCTGTATCCGCATACGAAGAATGTGGTGTATTTTAACTCGGCGGCGTACGGCCCGTTTGCGACCACCGTCGGACAGGCGATGGCGGATAATGTCAAACTCCGTACCGAAGCCCGCCACGATGATTCCCATTTCGCTTTCGATACGGCCGATGAACTCCGGCGGGATTTCGCGCAGCTCTGTGGTGCCGCCAAAAAACAGATCGGTCTGGCCACGAACACGACGTTCGGGCTCAATCTCGCCGCGTTCGGCCTGCCCTTGAACAAGGGGGATGAGGTCCTTCTCTCGGATATCGAGTTTCCGGCCGCGGTCTATACGTTTCAAGGGGCGGCGAAAACCCGCGGATTCAAGGTACGGTTCATCAAGTCGCACGGGCTTCGATTTGATATCGATGAGCTCGAGAAGGCGATTGGACCGCGAACCCGGCTGCTGTGTCTGTCCTATGTGCAGTTTTTCAACGGTTTCAAGAACGACCTTGCAACCATCGGCGAAATCTGCCGCAAGCACCGGATGTTCTTCGTGGTCGACGGGATTCAGGGGATGGGCGCGGAGCCGCTCAACCTTCGCAAGCTGCCGATCGATGTTTTCGCCTGCGGCTGTCAGAAATGGATGCTCGGTCCGCACGGCACGGGGTTCTTCTATCTGGCCGACTCGATCCGCGATCGGTTGATTCCGCCGTTCATGACCTGGCTCGGGGTAGACTGGAAAATGAACTTCGGCGATTTGCTTCATTATGACAGGCCGTATTTCGATTCCGCGCGGCGCTTTGAAACCGCCTCGTACCCGGCACTGAGTATCTCCGGCATGAAGGAATCGGTGAAGATATTCCAGATGTTGGGGATCAGAAATATCCAACGGCACAACCACGCGCTGATCGACCGGCTGGCGAGTTATCTGAAAGGCAATCCATACTACCGTATCACGGCGTCTATGGAACCAAAGCATCGCTCATCGATCTTCACCTTCGCGTGCAATGATCTTGTCGCGTTGCACCGGTTTCTGCTTGAACGGAAAATCATACTCGTGCGGCGAGAGGGCTCGATTCGCGTGGCGGTGCACCTGTTCAACGACGACGGCGATATAGACCGCCTCATTCGAGCGCTCGGCGAATTTGCACAGGGGAAACGTTGAGCTTCGACCGGGTACTTATCACGGGGGCATCCGGGAGCTTAGGGCAGCAGCTCATCTATGAAATGGCCAGGCGCGGGATACGGCCGATCGCCATGGTGCGCCCCGGCTCCAATACCACGTATATCGATTCGCTCGGTCTGGAAAAGCGGTTCGCGGATCTTCGCAACGAGCAAGAACTGGCGAAGACCGTGGCGGGCGTCGACGCGATAATTCACACCGCGGCATGGGTAAACTTCCGTCAGGATCGCATGACGCAGTTCGCCGGAATCAACATCTTCGGCGCAGTCAATTTGTACCGGGCCGCGGCGGCAGCCGGGGTCAGGCGATTTGTGCATATATCAAGCGTCGCCGCAATCGGGGCAATCCCGAGACAGGGAAAAAGGTCGACAACGCCCGTCGAGCCGATGACCGAGGCGTTTCCGTTCAATCTGGATCACCTTCGCATTCCCTATATCCTGACCAAACACGCGGCGGAAGTGGAGCTTGGCAAGCTGGCTGCGGAAAGCGGGCCTGAACTGGTGATCGTCAACCCGTCAATCATAGTGGCGCCGTCCCGAACGGGCGATGACCGGAGCAAGGCGCAAAAGCGATTCCGCTTTGGGGTTCTGCCAAAGGTGCATAACTATCTGAACCTGACGGACATCCGGGATGTGGCGCCGGCGATCGTAGCGGCCCTCGAACAGGGGAGGCCCGGCGAGCGGTATATTCTGGCAGGGGAAAATATCCGGGCAACCGACCTGGTCATGACGGCGTCAGTGCTGCTCGGTCTCAAGCCGCTCATGGTAACAGTTCCGCGCCCTCTGCTCATGCTGGCGGCGCAGATGACGACCACGTGGAAGCGATTCACCGGGCGAAGCAAGCAATCGTTCTATCCTGATCTGGTAAGAATGCTCGATTACGATTGGGCGTGGGACTCTTCCAAAGCAAAGCATGATCTTGGTTTCAGTCCGCGTCCGCTCAGGCAGACGCTTGCGGACATTCTTGGCAATGACTTCAACGGTACGTGGATGCGTCCCCGCACGTAAGGAAGCCATGCCGGGCACGGCGTCATACCTCTCGGAGTGACGCCGACCACCGACGAACTTCTACTTCAATTTCAGCGTGAACGGAGCCGCCTGGTACCAGCCGCGCGCGACCGTTGGTTTCAGTTTAAGGACCGTGTGATCAGGGTCGTCGAAGCCACCCGGATAGTAGCGTTCCCAGCCCTTCTGCCAAAGCGCCTTTTTCACCTTGTTGTCTTTTATAATCTGAATTCGGCCGCCGAGCATCAACCCGTGAAATGCCTTTGGATTGCAATAATACACCGAGACGTATGGATGCTTTCTAATATGCTTCACCTTCTCCGATGATGTATTGGTGGTGAAGTACACTACCACTTCGCCCTTCTGTCCGGCAAAGAACTTCACCAGCGAGGGGTACTGCTTGCGGTTTTTGAGATTGAGCATGGCGCGGGTGAACGGTATGCCGTGGCCGCTCACGGTGGTGAGATAGACGGAATTGGCGGTTTCCATCAGTTTCTTGCTGACATTGATCAAGCGCTTCTTGTCCACAGTTTCTCCTTGGTTGAACAGATGCTGCTCCACCGTATACATGAATAAAATAGAGAAGTCAATCTGTTTTTGCGGCCGGCTATTTGAGATCGGTGGGCTCCATTTCCTTGATCACCTTTGCATCGACCCAGTAAATGGATCGTTCCCTGGCGCTGCCCGGGCGATCGCTCATGAAAAAAAGATACTTGCCATCCGGTGACAAACGTGCGGCCATACCGTTGCCTCCGAGCTTCGCCCCAAGATCCTGCGGCGTGCCCCAACTGCCGTCGGCTCTTTTGAAACTGATGAGGAAGTCGGTGGGGCGAGCGCTCGGGCGGGGGTTGAACCGAGTGAAAATCAGGTAGTCGCTATCCGGCGAAATGAACGGCGCCACGCAGCCCGCTTGCTGGACGGAGTCCGGCACACTATTGATTGCCGGCGGCAGTTTCGCCGGTGTTGTGTAACGATTATCAACGAATCGCGAGCAGACGACCGTCCGGTTGCTGGTGTAAACATCCCCATTTCTGCTCATGGAGACCTGCCAGTGAATCGGAATTGAGTTGACAACGGAGTCAAATAACTGCGGCTCCGACCAGCCGTCTTTCGTCCTCGACATGTACCAGATATCCTGATCGCCGGACATCCCTTCAGCGCTCATTTCGCCTGCGAGAAAGTAAATCCGCTTTCCGTCAAAGGAGAAGAAAGGTGCATCAAGACCATAGTTCTTCCTGAAGAAGGGGATCGCTGTCGGAGCGC
>PQAP01000122.1 GCA_003105265.1 candidate division GN15 bacterium
GAGGCGACCACTTTCTTCGCCTCCTGAACATAGCTGCCGATATCCCGCTTGGCCTGGTCCATGTCAACATATACATACCCGACCAGCATGCCGTCCTCGTCCTTGATCATCGGCGGCCCGGTGGTCACTTTGATTTCGGCGATCTGGCCGAGCGGCACCGATGGCCGACCTTGCGGAATCGTGAACCGGTAACCTTCGGTCGAACCGCCCGGCATGGCACTCGTGTTCGAGTTCATGGTGCTTCCAGAGTTCATCGACCCGGCGGTGCCGGTCGGGAAACTCGACGTACTACTGCTGCCCATGTTATTCATTTGGGAGAGCGTCATAGTCCGGGCGTACGCCTGAGCATCGACTACGGGATCACCGCCGGCCAGCATCGGCGGATCGACCGAAGTCGGCGCCATCCCCATCGGGGCCATGCCGGAAGCGCTGTTGCGGCCGGATCGCACCGGCAGCGGCACGGGAATCTGCTTGAGCCGTTCGATATTCTGGCGATAATCGCGTGCCAGGCGGACATTGATTGTAAACCGGTCTCGCCCTTCGATCGTAGTCGCCACCGGCATCCCGCCGATCGCGGTTTCGATAACGTCCTGGACATCCTGCATTGTCAGCCCGTATCTGGCGATAGCGTCCCGGTCGGGAATGATGTCGATGAAATAGCCGCCGGTGTTCCGGTCGGAATAGACGGAACGGGTGCTTGGTATTTTGGAGAGCGACTTTTCCAGTTCCATCCCGATCTGTTCGATTTCATTCAGGTCGTTGCCGTAGATCTTGACACCGATTGGAGTGCGAATGCCGGTCGAGAGCATGTCGATACGGGTCTTGATCGGCATCGTCCAGGCGTTGGTCCATCCCGGCATCTGCATCGCCTTGTCGAACTCGTCGACCAGTTCTTTCCAGGTGATGGTCCGCTGTTCGGGCCAGATCGGGCGAAGTATCTTCCTCAGAAATTCCGGCGCCCACGAGGAATACCATCGATGTTCCGGCACCTTGCGCCATTCATTCGGCGGTTTGAGCTGGACCATCGTCTCGAGCATCGACAGCGGCGCGGGATCGGTGGCTGTTTCCGCCCGCCCGGCCTTACCGTAGACCGAGATCACTTCGGGAAACGATTTGATAACGCGGTCCTGAAACTGCATGTACTGCTTGGCCTGTTCGATCGAGATATTCGGGAACGTGGTCGGCATATACAGGATGTCCCCTTCATTAAGGGGCGGCATGAATTCCGAGCCGATCTTCGGGATCATCGGAAGCGTAGCAACAATCGCCATCAGCCCGATCAGCACGGTCGTGCGCGGATTCCGCAGCGCGACGTAGACAAACGGCTTGTACAGCTTGATCAGAAAGCGCGACATCGGATGCTTTGATTCAGGCCGGACCTTGCCGCGCAGAAATATGGTCATCAGCGCGGGGGCGAGTGTGACCGCGACAATGGCCGCGAAAAACATGGCAAACGTCTTGGTGAACGCCAGCGGCGTGAACAACCGACCACCCTGACCGGTCAGCGCGAAGATCGGCAGGAAACCGACTGTAATAATCAACTGGGCGAAGAAGATCGATGGCCCCACTTCTTTCGCCGCGGCGATGATGACTTCTTTGCGCGGGATATTGGCCGGGGCTTTCTCCATCCGTTTGTGGGCGTTCTCCACCAGCACGATGCTGGCGTCCACCATGGCGCCGATGGCGATCGCGATTCCGCCCAAGCTCATGATGTTGGAGTTGATTCCGAGCAGGTGCATGGGAATAAACGACAGCGCCACGGCAATCGGCAGCGAGATGATCGGCACCAGCGAGCTTCCGAAATGCAGGAGAAACAGAATGATCACGGCGGCCACCACGATCATTTCTTCGATCAAGCTGTGCTTGAGCGTATGAATCGCCCGGTCAATCAGGTGACTCCGGTCGTATATCGTCCGGATCTGTACCCCCGCGGGAAGCGACGGCTTGATTTCGGCGAGCTTCTGCTTGACGCGGTCGATAACCGCCAGCGCATTCTCGCCGTGCCGCATGATAACAATGCCGCCGACCGTCTCGCCGATGCCGTCGAATTCGCCGACACCGCGCCTGATTTCCGGTCCGAATCCGATCTTGGCGACAGTACCGAGCAGTATGGGCGTGCCGGTGGCGGTGGTGCCGAGCGTAATCTTGCGCAGAGCATCGAGATTGGTGACATAACCCTCGCCGCGGACATAGTATTCTCGCCCGCTCATTTCGAGAACCCGCCCGCCGACGTCATTATTGCTCTGCCGGATTGCGCGGATGACATCGGCCACACTCAGATTATACGCGCGCAGTTTGTCCGGATCAATTTCGACCTGATATTGCTTCTGATAGCCGCCGATACTGGCGACTTCGGCGACACCGGGCACCGCCGACAGGGCATAGCGAAGGTTGAAATCCTGGTACGTGCGGAGCTCCGACAGATCATGCTGCCCGGTGCTGTCTACCAGCGCGTACTGAAACACCCATCCGACCGAAGTGGCATCCGGGCCAATCTGCGGCGTGACGCCGGATGGGAGCTTTCCTTCGAACTGCTTCATGTACTCGACTATCCGGCTGCGTGCCCAGTACAGATCGGTGCCGTCCTCGAATATCACATACACGAACGACATCCCGAACATGGAGTACCCTCTGACCGCCGCCACACGCGGAGCAGAAAGCAACGCGGTGACAATCGGATAGGTAATCTGGTCCTCGATGATATCCGGGCTCCGTCCCATCCATTCGGTGAAGAGTATTACCTGTGTGTCGGAGAGATCCGGAATGGCGTCGAGAGGGATGGTGGAAATCGAATACCATGCGCCGATCCCGGCCAGCACAAACGCGACAATGACGATCGCCTTGTTGCGCGCGCAGTAATCTATGATAGCATGAATCATGGGTGCACCATTGGCTGCCTAGTGGGTGTGTCCTTCGTGCGACTCCGTCGAGGTTCCCCCGAGCCCGGTTATCGCGGCCTCAAGACGGCTTTCGGAGTCGATCAGGAAGTTCGCGCTCGTCACGACTTCCTCACCCGGCTTAAGCCCCGATAGCACTTGATACCAGTTGTCGCCCGACAGTCCGACCGTGACGAGACGCGGCTCGAACTGGACGCCGCCGTGCACAACGAACACGTATTTCGTCTGACCGCCGTCCATCACGGCATCGAATGGCACCGCCAGAGTCGAGTCAGGGCTCGTCGCGACACTTACCTCGGCGTACATGCCCGGCCGGAGCGCCAAATGCGGATTGTCGAATTCCAATCGCACCTTGGCCGTGCGCGTATCGGCCGATACTACCGGGTACACGAAGCCGACCCGCCCGGACATCGCCGGGCCGCCTGCTGTGGTGGTCATGGTAGCCGGCATGCCGACCTTTACTGCTCCGAGGTCCTTTTCGTAGACATCGGCGAGCACCCAGATTTTGCGCAAATCGGCGATCGTAAAGAGACTCTGATCCGGTCCGACATATTGCCCCTCGGTAATCGACTTTTGCAGGACTACTCCGGTGACCGGGCTCTTGAGCGTGAGATCCGTCGTCGGCTTCCCCGATGCTTCAATCGCGGCGATTTCGTCATCGCTCAAACCCAGCAGGTGGAGCCGTTGACGCGCAGCGTTGAGCATTTGCGTGCGGAGGTCAGCCAGTGATTTGTCCCCGGCCCGCTGAGTTGCCTGCGCGGCCAGGATCAAATCCTGTTGGGCCTGATACAGGTCCTGACTGTACAGCGACATCAACGGCTCGCCTGCATTCATCTGCTGGCCGGTCTGATCGACATAAAGCTTCTTCACCCAGCCGCTCACCCGGACATGAACGTCGGCAACTCTGGCTTCATCCGGCGTGACATATCCGGTAAGCAGAACCTTACCGCCGAGCGGTCGCCGCTCGACAAACCCGGTCTTGATGCCGATCAGTTGAAGTCGCTTCGGCTCCAGCGTTATGGTCACGAGACCCGGTACCTGCGACGGCTCCGCCGAAATCGGTGATGTCGACGACGTCATAGGCATATTCATGGGCATCGATCCCATGTCGGCCATTCCCTGATTACCGGCAGGCGAGACTTCGGCCGATGTCGTTGGCGTATTCACGGGCATCGGCATTGACCCCATGTCAGGCGTACTCTGGTTGCTGCCGGGGGAGACTTCCGCAGAGGTCGGTTGGACGAGTTCCAGCGACATTCCGCATATCGGGCACTTGCCGGGTTTGTCCGACACTACTTCGGGGTCCATCGGACACGTATACTGACCCGGTTTGGCCTTCGGAATGGCCATCGGTACTTTGCCCATCGCCATAGCGCTATCGGCACTGGCAAGCTCGGCCTTGGCCTCCCGCGTCGAGTCGATCGGCACCAGCGTCATGCCGCAGATTGGACAGTCGCCCGGTTGGCTGCTGACATAGGTCGGATGCATCGGGCAGTGATACATGACCGGTGCCGCACTGTGCGTAGCCAGCGGGTTCAGGCCGAGCCAACCCAATATCATGACGAGCGCGAATCCGGCCATCACGCCCAGCAGAACCCATCGCACGATAGACATCGTACGGGTATAAGGCGGGGCAGCTTCCTCGCCTTCGGGCAACGGCTCTTGATCGTGGGGGTTATATGACTCATCATGCGTCGACATGTGGACCTCAGTTCTTGGTGTTCGGCTGGCCGGCCGGAAGGGTGGCCGGGTCGGCGGTATATTTGGAAACCTCTGCCAACGTCTGCGCCAGTTGATTGGCCAGTTGTTTCTCGGCGATTCGATCACGGTAGACATTCAGGGCATAGGTAAGCAGATTCGTCAGCGGCAGTCGATTCGCGGAATAACCGGCCATCGCGCCGTTGAGTGCGTCTTCATCGGCCGGGATGATTCGCTCGCGGTATATCTGCAAGCTCTGCACTGCGTGGACCGCTATTTCGTGCAGTGT
The DNA here is from genome assembly GCA_003105265.1 of candidate division GN15 bacterium. Taxonomy (GTDB): domain Bacteria; phylum Zixibacteria; class MSB-5A5; order GN15; family FEB-12; genus FEB-12. Next base: position 4,885 of record PQAP01000122.1, read on the forward strand.
GCGGAGCCGCGCTTCGATATCGCGGGCTAGTTGACTCGACTCATAATCGGTGCTGCGGCGCATCGCTTCCATCGATTGCGCCATCTTCTTCTGCTGATGGTTGGAGAAAAGCGGCAAGCTTATACCGGCCTGAAAACTATACATGTTGTCCAGCGGCATACCGGTCATGGCGTCCTTGGCTGAACGCTGAGCATACGACGCCTGCAGGTTGAGCATCGGCCAGCGCATCCGGTTCGATGCCTGCGCTTCAAACGCGTACTCGCGAGACTGACTCGCCAGCTTCTTCAGGGCGGGGTAGTTCTGTTTCGCCAGAGCAATCCAATGTTCGGGCCCGGCGGGAATAGAGTCGTCGGTCGGCGGCGACAGCGCCGGTACAGTGCTGTCCTGCGGCTGGCCGCGCATCGCCTGAAGCAGATACCACTT
>PQAP01000123.1:0-4301 GCA_003105265.1 candidate division GN15 bacterium
TGTTCGGGAGGTATTTCGACACGCCTGCCCGCCTGCTCGCCGCCAGCCAGCGAATCGATCACGGACCGTATCGGAATGATGACTGTATCAGTGCTGGAGCTGTCCCGCTGAACCCAGCAGAAGAATGTATCCATTGGCTCCGACGCCATGCAGCGCATTTCTCCCATCGTTCGATAATGCCTGTCGGCGTTGAAATAGGCCTGAAGAACCGCCCGCTCGTAACCGCTGATATCGACATCGATGCTCCCGTCGGCTGACAGGTACACCGATGAATAATCTGAAGTGCGCCAATGCGGATAGTTGGCCAGTCCCATCGCAGCCGTGACCGCTACCTCGTCCTTATATCTGGAATTTCTCTCGCTGGAATCCGCCCTCAAGCTTTCCGCAAACCACGGCTGAATGACCTCGAGCCCATGCGTGTTGCGCAGGTACGCCACGATTGAACTGATCTGCCTGGCATCCTCGACAGGCACCTTCTCCGGCGCCTTCTGAACTTTGCCGTCGACTAGAATCTCGTTTTTGGACAAAAGGCCCTCGAGGCGCGACACCTGGCTTGACTCCGAAACCCCAAACGCCCCCCAGGGACCGAAACTCAGCGCCAGAGCCATGAAACAGAGCGTAGCGGGAATGATCTTGATGCTCCTGGCCCTGCCGGCCAGAAAATAGACGATCATTGCGACCAACCAGACACCGAACGCAAAGACAAGATATCTCTCTTCGGTGACACCGTAGTCGGAGATACGGCGGTTGATCGCGAGAAAAAGGACGACCGTCAGCGGAATCAGCAGGATATAGTACCAGGTCCATACCCGCTTGAGCCAGCCGTAACCGTTTTGCTCCCGCATCGGAAACAGCAGTACGAGTGAAATCACGCCGGTGACCGTGAAGCCGAGAATCAACTCCGCCACCCAGCCCTTCGGCCAATTCCACTGGAATAGTATCTTGGCGATATAGGCGTAGAGAATGACGAAGTAGACCACGACCAGCGACATCAGCACATACTGAGCGAATATCCGGAGTCCTTTGGGGTAATCGGTTGTGCTTTCAAGTGAGTCGAGATTCTCCGGTATTCCCGACAGGAAAAACGTAGTGGCGAACAGGCCGGCGACGGCAATCCAGAGCTCGCCGTAGCGTTTGCCCGAAATATGGACGCCGAACAGATGATCCAGCGCCGCCAGCGCGATCGCCAGCCCCGCGAACAGCACCCCGGCAAACAGCACCGACATTAGTGCTCGCAGAAAAATGGTCTTGTTGTATTGCCAGAATCCATTCGTTTCTCCCTTTCGCCAGTACGGCGCAACCATCAGGAAGAAACAGAGGCCGATTAGCAGCATGACAAACTGCACTATATGGGAGGTCGGCGCTTTCGGGAGGTCAGTCGGCACGGCAAAGCCGTACGCAATAATCAGAATCGCACCGATGGCCTGCACAATCGCTGTCTTTGATCCAGACTTTCGCATCTTCTCGGTTGTCAGAGCAAGTGCGCTCAACAGGAAGAACCCGAGTACGGATGCAAGAAGGATAGGGAAGAGGACGGTCTGCTCCCCTGGTCCTTCGTAGTCAATCAGAATGAGACCCGCAACAGTCGCCAGGAATGCTGCGATCACGGCAAGCGGGAACCTCAGGCACGTCCGCTTTCCCTCGGCAATGATCTGATCAATTGAGGGTAATCTCATCGAGCACCTCCGTCATCCTCAACTAAGCGGTTTGAAAAGTCAGGGTCAAGGAGTTCTTGACTCCGGGTGTTTAGTCCGAACACACGGGTTGTGATCGAAAGATCCTTCCGCGCCTCACAAGACTTGTGATCCGGACATTCCGCCGGCGATAGTGAAGTCATTGGCCGCTCGCATTACTTCCTTCAGCAATTCCATCGTGCTCCTGAGGTCGCTCTCGTCCGCTGGCTGGCGAATAGAGACTGTCGGATTGGTTCTCCCGCTCAAAGCTCGATCGATCAGACCAGCCCATGATTGTCCTAGATGATGCTTCGCCCATTCGGCGCCAGCGCGCTTTGATCCAAACGCGCCGGCATGCAGACTGTGGAGCTTTCGACAGAAGTGAAGAACGATAAATGTCTGATAAAACCGATTGCTGTACGGCGCCGGATTCGCCAGAATCGTTTGGGCTGATTCATTGATTGAATTCAAGATTGAACGGCGAAGGACCTCAACTGGGATCGGATCGATCAGAGTTGATGGTTCGGGACCGAACAGGACCACACCCTTTTCGCGCAGAATCCACCTGAGTGCGACCTTATTGCAGTGATTTGACCATTCAAGTTCGCTGTGTCCGTTATCCAGATAGCACAAGTCACTGCCGCTTTGGGCATGGTCGCGCAGGATGGCTTTTGGGAAATAGGAACCTTCCAGTGCCTGAGCCCACCGCATGTCGAGGTTGTAGATGCGCCGGTGCATGGATCGAAGGTCCTGGATTTGACGGTTTGAAAGGTCTTGGTTTACTGCTATCGCAAAATCGCAGTCGCTGTGCTCATCGAAATCCCCGACTGCGAACGAGCCTTGCAGGTATGCGCCAATAAGATCGTCGCGAAGAATTGAACGGACACTATTCACCAATTCCCGCAAGATAGCGTTTAGCTCAGGATAGGGGGTGTAAGACGCGGAGTTCATGACCTTCGCCGTTTCCTCATTCATACTTCCGCAGAGCACCGGTGAGTCGGTTCAGGTGCCCTGCACCTTCAATGGCGACGGCGGCAAGATATGACGGAATGCGCCACAGGTCGCGACGCTCATCGAATCCTGAGTCGATCGGGAGTTCTTCAAGATAACCTTCGAAGAAAGCATCCGGCACAGGCTGAAAACTGTCAACGAGGGCAAGGTCTATTTCAGGGTTGCCGTAATAGACTGCCGGATCAATCACAAAGGCACCAAGTGCTGTGCTGATGAAGTTGTTCTGCTGAGCATCTCCATGCAGAAGCGCCGGCCTTGTCTCGGGACCACACAGTTCCGGAAGCCGCACGACGAGAGACTCGACTTTGTCGGCAATGGCAGAGGGGAGATTCCCGGAATTGACCGCTGTTCTCAGCATCGGTAGGAGCCGTCGTTCCCGGAAGAACGTTTCCCAATGCGGTGTTGGCTTGTTGTCTTGGTCAAGCGGACCAAAGTAGCCGTTTGTTTCATATCCATGGCTGATTCTCTTGATACGATGAATCCGCGCCAGCGTCGCGCCCATCTGGAGCCACTGACGATGACCGCGTTCAATCGCTGACAGTGCCTCCATAACCAGCAGCATGCCGTTTTCAACTGGCACGATATCGATCGGCAGCGGTGTCAAAACTCCGGCTTTGTCTGCAAGTGTCCGAAGACCATCCAGCTCGACCTCGAATTGCCGCCGGGCTTCAGGGGCTTCATTGTACTTGAAAAACGCTGCAAACGAGTCGTCTGATGCGATAGCGCAACGGTGACAAGCGAATTCTGAAAGGTCCTTTTCGCTCTTGATTCTCCAGGCGCTGCCCTTGTACCTCGAGACTGCCTCTTCGAGACGAGCGCGAACGGAATCGGTGAGCCATGTAATCGGTCCGAATCGAATCCGTGGTATGCAGTTATTGCCATCTGCCATCACAATCAACGCCGAAGCTCGGAAGCATCGTGTTCCTGACACCAGAATAAGCTGATTCGCAGATCGAAACACCTGCTTCAAAGAAATGCGCCAAGCACAGGTTTCGACAAAGAGCTCTAATTCCGCTGCCACTCTTCGACTAGTCCGCGATACCGATTGAGGAGACCGGTGGTCACCTCATCCGAGCGGGATTCGGCGAAGATGTAAAATGACGCTTTCATCCTGTCCGGCGCCACCAGCACCCAGCCCTTGTCCTCGTAGATCCGGATACCGTCAACCAACTGTCGTTCTTTGTTGTCGGAACTGGTAATGAGCCGTCGCATTACGGTTCCCTTCTTTGCCCAGGGGCACGGCACGGAGACCGTCTGTCTGACAAACTGCTCATGCCGTTTCCGCAACTGGCTGATGCGAACGCGCGTGATCGCCAGCATCTCGAGAATCTTCACCGCCCCAAGCACCGCATCGGCGCCCAACTGGAAACCGGGGAAAATGAAGCCGCCGCGCGTACCGCCGACAAACTCCGCCTGCCCCTTGGTAATCGCTTCCATCATGGCCCGATGATCATTGGAGACGCGAATCACCTCGACGCCGTGCTCGCGGGCCAGTTCATCGACCCCCATCGATGCCACCACCGGCACGGCTATCCGCTTCGGTTTGTGCACCTGCAGGAACAAGTCGGTGACAATCAGGAGCAGCAACTGGCTGTCCAGCGGTCGACCGCCGTCATC
>PQAP01000123.1:4491-10205 GCA_003105265.1 candidate division GN15 bacterium
ACCTGACTCGAAGAACCGTTGGAATGGTCGATCACCACTTTGAACCCGGCTTTGCGGATAAGCTCGACATTGACCCCCGCGAGGAACTCCTGACGATAATCGTCGAGAACTCGCGGCTGACGATCCAGGTGACCGATCGTATCGATTGATGCCCGCTCGTAATCCTCGCCGAAATAGTTGCGCTCGATTTTCTTCAGCTTGGAGGTGGGCATGTCGAGGCCGTTGCCGTCCAGCAAGATGAAATCGGTCTGGCGGAAATCCTGCGGATTGTGACGCACATAGATACCGGCGGCGTACTTTCCCTTGCGCAGGCAGTACCGCATCACCGGGACCGGCAGCGCCTCGAGGTCCAGCACATGCACTCCGGCCGCCAGCAGACCGGAAAGCAGGCTCCGGCGCAGCAACCGGGACATGTCGGAGGGATCACGGCTGGTGACAATCATGGCGCCCTGTCCCAGGAACGCGCCGAGTGCCGCGCCAATCCGGACTGTCATCTCCGGAGTGATTTCGGTCAGCGCCAGCCCGGTGATCTTGGAGTCGGTAAACAGTTCACGGTTCCATTTTTCGCCCCAGATGACTGACGTCGAAACGATTGCCCCTTCATCCACCGTCTTGCCGGGCCATACTTTGCAGTTGGCGCGCACCCGGGCGGTGTTGCCGATGACGCAGTCATCGGAGATGATCACGCGCTCCGCGAGCTCGACCATCCGTCCCAGACGGTTCCGGTTGCAGACCGTCGCGCTTTCCATCGTGCTCTCGGCGTCAATAGCGCAATCCTCCCAGATCACGCTGTTGATGAACCGGCAGCCGGTGCCGACAAAAGACCGCTTGCCGATACAGCAGTTGTGGAGTGATACGCCGGATTGAATGGTCACATCGTCGTTCAGAATCACCGTTCCGGTGAGCCGCACGTCGGGGTGAATGGCCACATTGCGCCCGGTGTACAGCACCACGCCATCCCGCGACTGCCGTTCCAGCGACATGCCCAGATCAAGTTTCCGCTCGAAGAGATCCACATGCACCTTGTGATATTCATCCACATTGCCGACATCCCGCCAGTACCCTTCCATGATGCGGCCATGCAGGCCCATCTGTTTCGACAGCATCAGCGGAAACAGGTTCTGGGAGAAATCGAAATTGGTTTTGTTGGGAATCATGCCGACAGCCGACGGCTCCAGAATATAGATGCCGGTATTGATCGTGTCGGAGAACGCTTCGCCCCACGACGGCTTTTCCAGAAACCGCACGATCCGGCCGTGATCATCCGTGATGACGATCCCGTATGCGAGCGGGTTCTCCATGCGGGTCAGCAGGATGGTCGCTTCCGACCGCTTCTCATGATGCCAGTCCAGCGCCGACTTCAGGTCGAAATCAGTCACCAGATCGCCGGAAATCACGAGCGTGGTGTCCTCGGGCGACCCGGCCGCAAACCGGACCGCGCCGGCCGTGCCGTAATCGTCATCCGGCAGGCAGTAGTCCATTTTGACGCCGAACGCACTGCCGTCCTTGAAATAGTCCCGGATAATCTCCGGCTGGAAATACAGCAGTGACGTGATATCGGTGATCCCGTGCTTGCGCAGAAGCGCCACCACATGTTCCATCATCGGTATTGTCGCGACCGGGACCATGGGCTTGGGAATATTGATCGTAAGTGGGCGGAGTCGGGTACCGAATCCGCCGGCCATAATCAACGCTTTCACAACGAACTCCTGGTTGCCGAGTAGTTTCGTTTACGCCCGCCAGTGACCAAGATCGATCAGGGCGCGGCTCACGTCGAAAAACGTATCAAATTTAGTAAATGCTATTCCGTGTTCCAAACAATATCGCGCCAGGTCTTTCTTGGCGAACAGCAGGTCGGCAGCCCGGGTGGCGCAGACGTCGGAATAGCCGTCGCCCACGAACACGGTGGTGACCGGCTCGCCGGCGCGCTCCCGGAATTCCTCTATTATCTCGCCCTTGCAGTTGCCGCATCGGCGGCACTCGCGGTTGGTGCGCGGAAATTCGATCCGGATTCCGGCCCCGTCCAGATGGCCGATATTCGACAGCACGTGGAGATGCCCCAGGTTGTTGCGACTCAGGATGTGCCGGATATAGAAATCGAGCCCGTCGGAGACCACTATCGGTTCCACCCCGTTCCTGCGGCAGAGCGACTCAAATTCCGGAAAACCGGGATCGATCGTGAATTGATCGAGGAACGCCATGATCTCCTCGGTCTTCGCCGTCACCATCTCCGCCTCACGGGTCAGGCATTCACGGCTGCTCATGCGACCCGCCTTCCAGTCCGGCAGCAACAGGTCATTCCGGCCGCCGCTGAAGTGGTGATAAAGATTATAGCCGACATCACGCCGGGAGATAGTACCGTCGAAATCGCAGAACACGAGCGTTTTCATAGTTGTCAATGCACCCAGAGTTGAAACAATATCGAGGCGATCATGGCCAATATCAGAACGACCGTCAATCCGAGATAGGTCGACTTCTTTTCCAGTTCGAAATGTGCCGCCAGCAGGACCAGCCGCATGACATTGTCCACGAGCACCGCCACAATGCCCCAATAGGTCACGGCCGCGCCGGCAGAGGAACCGAGCGCATTCAACACCGTTGCCACGGTGAACCAGGCCACGAACAGCAGCCACGACCAGTGGTCAAATACTACCAGCGTCTTCAGCCGACCATGCGCCGCATTCATTGCATTTCCCTTATCGCCGTCGTGACCAGTTTGTACGACACCCAGAGGAGAACTATAAAGAGAAGGATCTTCACAATCTTCGGCTTGGCCAGGGCACCGAGCTTGCCGCCGAATTTGCCGCCGATCACCGAGCCGAGCATGACCGGCGGCGCCACCGTGAGATTGACCAACCCACTCAGAAAATACACGCCAAGCGACGCCGCCCCGGAGAACCCGACGATGAACGACGATGTCCCGCGCGCGGTCGACAGTGGCAGGCCGATCAGCAGGAACATGAGCGGAATCAGAATGATGCCGCCGCCGACCCCGGCCAGCCCACCCATAAGGCCACCGATAGTTGCCAGCAGACAACCGATAATCAGGCGAGTGCGCTTGTTTTGTTCCCGGTGATGCGCGGGCTTCTCCTGCCCCCGCAGCAGCGAAACGGCCGAATATACCAGAATAACCGCCAACAGCAGTCTGACATACTGCTGGGGGACAAAATAGAGCGCCGAGGACCCCACTATCATTCCCAGCACCATGGCGATCGCCAGCGGCACCATGATCTCGATATCCACCAATCCCTTTTTCATGTATTCACTCGACGCCGACAGGGAGTTGACCACGATCGCGGCCATCGATACCGGTACTGCCTGCTTGATATCGACACCCATCGCCAGCGTGAGAAACGGCACGATGACAACCCCGCCGCCGAGCCCCAGATACCCGCCGAACAACCCGGCGAGAACGCCGCAACCGATGTAGGCGAGAACCTCCGTCACGTGGTGCTCCGGCGCAGGACCTGAGCGGCGAACCTGATATCCGGGCGGACATTGACCACCGCCTCGGCATACGCGCGGTACGATCCGTATTTGCGCTCGAAAGCGAGCTGACGCAGACGCATGTCGATATATTCGCCATGGGCGAGGAACTGACCGCGATCATCGTCGCGCGCGATCCTTACGAGTTCCTTGGCGCGGGCGATACAGTCGGCGGAGCAGTGCTCCTGCTGCGCGGTCCTTAGTAGCACCAGGGCATCGGAGGTCTGCGGAGATTCAAACTGAAATTTTTCCTTCTCCGCGAACAGGGCAAGCTCATCCACCCAGCGAAAAGGGGGGCGAAGTTCCGGCGGACCGGCGATGATTTCATCCTGATGTCGGTAGGCAAATCGGAACATCAACAGTGAGCCCTCGAGATAGGACAGGAAGAGAGAACGATCGGTCGACGGCAGGTAGAAATCAGGGGTCAGCCCTTTTCCCGTGTCGGAATGAGTGCTGTCCAGGCGATTCAGAAACAGATTCCCTTCGAGAAAATACCGCGAGATAGTGAGTCGGATACCGCTGCCGTCGGGAAACTGCGAATACCCCTGAACCAGGCCCTTGCCGTAGGTCGTATCACCGATCAACACCGCCCGCCCCAGCTGGCGAAGCGCCCCCGCGGTGATTTCCGCCGCCGAGGCCGAGTTGCCGTCGACCAGCACCGCCATCGGCAAACCGCCGGTCACGTCGTGCCCAGAGGAATATTCCCGCTCTACCTCCCAACGGGAGCGCGCCGCGGTCCCCACAATAAACCGGCCGGGCTCCAGGAACAGATTGCAGACGCCGATCGCCTCTTCAAACAGCCCGCCGGGATTGCCCTTCAGGTCAAGTATCACACCGCGCGGTTTGATATGCGGCTTGCCCAGCAAGCTGTCCAACGCCGCAGCCAGATCATCGGTGACCCCGGCTTCAAAATCCAGAATTCGTATATAGAGCACCGAGTCATCGGTATACCCCGCGAACGGGATATGCTTGAGCGGCACCCGTCCGCGCTTCACGATCGGCAAGAGTGTCTCGCCGGTGGCCGGCCGGAAAACCTTCAGCCGCACCGTGCTGCCATCGGGTCCCCGCAGTATTCGGCTGGATGCCGGCAGATCGAGGGGGGCGAGTCCGGTTGAATCTACCATTTCAATGATGTCGCCGTTGAGCAGCCCTGCAGCCGCCGAAGGTCCGCCCTCTCGAACGGAGAGAACCACCAGCCCGCTGTCATCCTTGGCCACCGTCACGCCGATACCGGAGTAGCTTCCCGACAACTCCTCCCGCATCTCCGAAAACTCCTGCCGGTCGATATAGCCCGAATAGCGGTCCAGACCGGAAAACATCGACTCTTCGGCTGAGGAGAACGCCTGTTCCCAATTGACCGGATCCACGTAATCGGCCTGGATATCGTGGGCAACCTGCGAGAACACGGATGACCACTTGAAATCGGGATCGGAGAGCACGTATGCGGCCATGCCGCCGCACAGCAGAATCAGGAGAGTCGACAGAAGGGCCGAGATCAGAATTTCCCGGCGTCCGGGTTCTGGGGATGTCGTCATCGGTGCAGCAACAGATTGTCAAGGTGACGTTTGACGATCTCGAATACCTCGGCGATCGGCAGCGTGGCGTCGACTACTTTCACGCGCTTCTTCTCCCGACGGGCAATCTCCAGAAAGCCGGCCCGCACGCGACGGAAAAACGCCCGGGATTGCGACTCCAGCCGATCCAGGTCCTTTCCCAGCCGGCCGAAAGCAGCGGAAACGTCGAGGTCAAACACCAGTGTCAGGTCCGGCTGAATCCTGCCGACCGCAACGCGATGTAGCGCCCTTACCATCCGGACATCCAGCTTTCGCCCATACCCCTGATACGCGGTTGTGCTGTCGTAGAAGCGGTCGCACAGCACAATAGTTCCACGCTTGAGCAGCGGCTCGATCTGCTTCTGCACTATATCGGCGCGCGCCGCTTCATAGAGAAGAAGTTCAGTGAGAGGCGACATGGAGGAACGGCGGTCGAGCAGGATGGCGCGGATCGTCTCCGCGATCTCGGTCGAGCCGGGCTCCCTGAGCACACTCACTTTGAAACCGTGCTGCGCGAGATATCCGTGCGACAGCTCGATATGCGTGGACTTGCCGCAGCCGTCAATCCCCTCGAATGTAATGAGCCGTCCGGTGTGATGTGCCGTCATAGGTTCGCTCACATGCTCGCCGGACCAAATGAAAACCGGCGACAGAGGTGTCGCCGGTAAAAGTAGC
>PQAP01000124.1 GCA_003105265.1 candidate division GN15 bacterium
ACGAAGAGTTCGTCAAGTCGAATATTCACGAATACGCCGCCATCATGAACAATCCCACCAAGGAGTACAATAAGCTCTATCAGGTGGAATACAGCCGCAACATGTATGACCGGCCGGATGTCGCCATGCTGAACCTGCCGATTGACCGATTCAAAGCATACTGCTTAAAAGCGCTGCTGGACAGCCAGGCAGTCAATTTTGCCTGCGATGTCGGCCCGGACAATTACGGCGATTCGGCCATCTTCTCGAAAGACATCTATCGCTATGGCGACTTGTTCGGTATGTCGTTCGAGTTGACCAAAGCCCAGCGGATAGAGCTGCGGCAGAGCACGCCGAACCACGGTATGGTCCTCACCGGCGTTGACACTCTTGGCGGCAAGCCGGTGAAATGGCTGGTTGAAAATAGTTGGGGAACATCCGCCGGCGACAAGGGCTACTGGTATATGGACGACGACTGGTTCGACGCATACATTTATGTCGCCATTATCGACACCCGGTACCTTTCCAAAGAAGATGCCGCACTGCTCAAGATGAAACCGGTCCGGCTCCCGATGTGGGATCCATTCTGGATGTCCATGAAGCAGCAGGATTCCGATTCTCACGGGCAATGATGGCTGCGTCTATAGTCGAAAAACTTGCCGGTCTCTTTCCGCCTGACCGTTTCTCGACTCATCCGGACCTCCTGGCGGTCGCGTCGAAGGATGAATCCTCTCTGGTCGGTGTCACACCGCTGGCGGTGGTGTGGCCGCTCTCGACTGCCGAAGTTGCCCAGGTTGTACGGGAATGCGTCTCCACCCGCACTCCCATTACGACCCGCGGCGCAGGCAGCGCGCTCGAGGGCTCGACCATACCGCTGGTGAACGGCATAGTCCTCGACGTCAGTCGCATGACCCGCGTTCTCAACTATTGGCCCGAGGACTTGCAGATCGAAATCGAACCGGGGATCATCTACGACCATCTGAATAATCATTTGAAACGGGAGGGGCTCTTTTTCCCGCCATCGCCGGGAGGTTCCGGCGATATCGCTACAGTCGGCGGCATGGTCTCCACCAACGCCAGCGGCATTTACTCGGTCAAATACGGTGGCACACGTGAGTATGTCCTCTCTATGGAAATCGTCACCGGCACGGGCGAAATCATGAGAATCGGTAATCGCGCCATCAAACGTTCCAGCGGGTACAATCTGATCGATTTGATTTCGGGCTCTGAAGGCACTCTGGCCGTCATCACCGCGATTACACTAAAGCTTGCCGGAATTCCCGAAGATCGCCGGCAGTCAGCATACAAGTTCCCGACCGAATCGGACGCGGCCAGAGCGGTATCAGAAATGCGGCGCTACGGCCTTGATATCGCCGCCATCGAGTTTCTCGACCGCCGCCTCGTACAAGCGCTCAACCAGCTCAAGGGCTACGGCCTCGAAGAGGTCCCCTGTCTCTTCCTCGAATTTCATGGTCCTCGACCGATGCTTGATTCCAGTAATGAATCCGCCGAGTCAATCTGTGTGGAATCAGGAGGACAGCCGCTTATTCTACCCGAGGGTCAGCGGCCGTGGGAGATCCGGCATTGGGCCACCGATGCCATCAAACATTACAAACCCGGTTATTCGATCATTCGAAACGATGTCGCCTTTCCCATCTCAAAACTTCCGGAGATGGTTGAATTCTGCCACGCGCAGGGGGATGCTGCCGGAGTAGTGATATTTACCTTCGGACATGTGGGACTTGGATTGCTTCACGCCCTCATGGTAGCCGACCGGAAGAACCCGCAGGAGTGGCAGCGCGCTCATGAAGTCAATAGCATGATCATCCGCAAGGCCATTGAACTGGGTGGAACGGTGTCCGGTGAGCACGGAATTGGACTCGGTCACAAAGACCTGTTTGGACTTGAGCATGGCGTGAGCATTGCTCTCATGCGCGGAATAAAGAAGCAGTTCGATCCTTATCTCATTTTGAATCCCGGAAAGATATTCGACTAAAAGTCGGTCCTTGCGGTCAATTCGGGGCAATTTCCTATTTCTGAGCACCGAAAAGTACGTGGACTTTTGGCGTCCGTGATAACAGCTTTAACTCATTGCCGTTAAACGCCGTTTTCTGTCGCCGCCACACGAACTTGCGTGCAAGCCGATCAAACCCAACAAGTTTGGCTAATTTTATGTTTTCTATTGCCGATCCAAAGACTTACGTGAATGACAATTCGATGACAAACGCCTTGATATAATAGAGGTACTGCATGAAAAAGGGATTTTTCCGGCCTATCTCCACAGTGGGCTGTTGGGTCCTTCTGCTTCTTGTCTTCGCCTTCGCACCCGGAAGGGCGGCGACGCCGGACAGCGGTCCCGACGACGCCACCTGTCTCGAATGCCACGACGGCTACGACAAGACGCTGGCCAGGACTGTTCACAAGCTCAGAACCACGGGCGGCGCCGTGGCCGGCACTATTGCCTGCATCAGTTGTCATTCAGGTGGCAGCGTGCACGCGGACAATCCGTCGAAGGACAACATCACCAATCCGGCCATGCTGACCGGGGACAAAGCGCTTACCACGTGCTCACCGTGCCATCTTCCTCATCAGAGTCAGGATGACTTCGGATTCAGTCCTCACTCGCTGCAGCAGATAAACTGCGCCAGCTGCCACAAGCTCCATGCCGAGGCACCGGCGGTTCGCCTGCTTCTCGACGACAAGACCGAGTTTTGCGGTCGGTGCCATACATCCGCCAAGGCGTGGTTTATGCGCCGCTCCAACCATCCGGTCCTTCAGGGCGCGATGACCTGCATCAGCTGTCACAAATTCTCCAATCGCGTCGATGAGAACCAGGTTTATGGTTTTGCCCGAGTTTGTGAAGATTGTCACAGCGATGTGTCCGGGCCATACCGTTACGAGCATCCCGTGGCCGAAGCGTACGATGTTCGCGGCAGCGGCTGCATCGAGTGCCATGACCCGCACGGCTCCGAGAACGACAAGTTGCTGAAGCAGCCCGTCGCCAACCTGTGCCAGGCCTGTCATTTCACTGCCACACACCTGACCGCGCATGACGGCGCCTACGCCAATCTGGATTGCCTGACGTGCCACGTCGACATCCACGGATCGGCCGTCGACCGCCGCTTGCTGGACCCCAACATCGGCGCCAAGTTTGGTTCGTCCTGCTGGTGTCACGGCTTGAATTGAGAGAGGTGAAGCTATGCCAAATAAGTTAATGAGCATCAGCACAGCGACCGTTGCCTGTTGCCTCTTTCTGGCAGGTGCAGCGTTCGCTGCCGACGGTTCCGGCTCCGTGCGAGTGGGATACACTATCGTCGACGATACCGGCAGTCTCGGTGTGAATCAGGAGACCTACAACACCTACGAAGGCGCCGGCATCTCCGTGGAGAACTTCCGCTACCTGTTCTCCAACGGTATGACCTTCGGGGCCGATCTGAGGAACGTCTCCCTGAACAATCGCAATATGAGAGCCATCCTGGGCAAACCCGGGCAGTTCAGCGTGGCTTTCAACAACTCGCAGTATCGACGGGTGTATACGTTTGACGGTTCGCAATTTACCCGCCGCCGTCAGACCGGTGTTCAGGCCATGTACCAGCCCGGCCGCTATTTCAAGTTTTTCGGCGGGTTCAATCTGAACGATAAGAGCGGCGCGACAGCGTCCATACTGGACCATTCGCTTGACACCATCATTGCGAGCACCGACTACCGTCAGACCAGTTTCAATCTGGGCGGACAGGTCGGCGACCGCTATGGCGTGGTCCGCATCGATTACCGTCACACGCGATTCGATGACCGCTTAACGACCAATTACGACCGCCGGACAGACCGTTTCTCAGCGTCTGTCTCAAGCTCGGTTCCTCGTTTCAAGCGTCTGTTTGTCGCCGGCGGCTTTACGTACCGCAAAGACTCGGCGCAGGTGTGGCAGTCGTCACTGCGTACCAACGAACTCTGGGGCGCCTTCAAGGCCTACTTCAGCGGCGGATTCCTGGCCGAATACCGGGTCATCTATGACATGACCAAACATGTCGGGTACCGGTTGGAGACCGATAACATCGCCCATACGCTCTCGCTCGGCAAGAATTGGGGCCGCATCGGCGGCATCCAGGCCGGATACGAGAGGCGCATTGTCGATGATTTCATCGACAAGACCTCTTCGAATGGTTTCATCGGCAACGCCTGGTACCGTCCGACTCAGCACTGGTCATTTTCGGCTAGAACGTCCTTGCGTGACAAGTCGGTTGACGAAGGCATGACGCTGACCGGAGACGAATCGGTTGAAAGATACCGTGTAGTTGCCACCTATACCGACACCGCCTGGGGCTTTGTGACTGCCCGCTTTCAGGCCAACAATCGCACCAGTGACGATCTTGACAGCAAGATTCAATACCGGTCGTTGGCTCCGGCTGTCGGCATTAAGACCGGCAAGTTCGGCCGGTTCGAAGGTTCGTATAGTTACTCCACCGGGAAGTTCTGGAATCGCAGCCAGAATATCGGTTACGAGTTTCTCGATCATCTCCTGTCCGGAACGTTTTACCTTCCGACCTGGCGTAACCTGACGGCCGATGTCGGCGCCACTTACTATCGCAGCAAGCGGGGTCAGGACCTGGAGAAATCGCACCTCAATTTCGGCGCCCGGTACACCATTCAGAAGGAGTATCATCTTGAAGTGCGCTACAACGTGTTCAATTATGACAACTTCCTTCTGAACAACTCTTATTACACAGGGAATATTGTGGAAATCAACTTTATAAAGGACTTTACATTCTAAGGAGAGCCATTATGAATCGCGCAAAACTACTCGTGACGATTCTCGCCCTGGCGCTTTTGTTCGTCTGGGGCTGCGAACGCAAAGTCGTCAATGAAATCGTGACCCAGCCCAGCGTGCTGCCTGGAGCCGAAGTGTGCATGGAATGCCACGGCGACAGTGACCTGAAACTGGTTGCCGCCCAGGCCCAGTGGGAGCGGTCCAAGCACGGCGAAGGGGAGCTAACATTCCTTGATGTCAACTTTGGCGAAGGCCCCACCTGCGAAGGTTGCCACACCGCTGAGGGATACCTGTCGCGTATAACCGGCACCCAGTTTGACTCATCGCACTATTCGCCAATCGGCTGCTTTACGTGCCATGCGCCGCATACCAACGGTACTCTGGCGCTCCGGGTGAACAGCGCCGTCACACTTGGCAATGGTGTCTCGTTTGATCGCGGTGCAGCCGACCTTTGTGTATCATGTCACCATAGTCGCCGGAATGTCAACACCTACGTTGCCGATAGCGTTAAGTTGAGCACGCACTACGGCCCTCACTACAGCGTACAGGGAGATATGCTGATTGGGACCGGTGGTTATGAATACGCTGGTTACACCTATGAGAATTCGCCCCACCAGCATGTTGCGGCCGATGGTTGTATTGACTGCCATATGTCGCCATCAGTCGGAGTTTTCCTCGGTGGTCATACTTGGAATATGGTGGCCACCATCGAGGGCGAAGAAGCTGAGAATCTGGTCGGCTGCAATGTCCAGACGTGCCATAACGGCGAGAGAACTGCATTCGATCAGGATAATGTCCAGACCGATCTCGGCGCCCTGTTGGATAGCTTGGGTCAGGCGCTGTTCGACGCCGGTATCGTGGATGGTACCTACACGCCCGTTGGCGACCTAATCGTCAAGTCTCGTGATACGGTCGGCGCTCTCTACAACTTCGCGTTTGTGGCAGATGATCGCTCCGAAGGCATTCACAATACGGCGTATGCCATGGGCCTGTTGAGATCCTCTCTCAATTTCCTGCTCTATCATGATCCCAATGGCTCAGTCGGCGCACCGGCGCTTAAGACAATCGCCAGCCATTAAGACGGCGAGCATTAAGGTCAATAGAAAACCCCCGTTTCATCGACGGGGGTTTTCTTTGCGGCCAAAGCTCTTTGATCCGCGGCTTCAGGACTTCCCATTCCGATCACACGCCGCCGAATAGACGGCATAGGCAAGCGCCGCCAGCACCATCAGCCAAAACGTCCAAATCCAGAAGCCATCAGTCATTACCATTCTCCCGCTGTCACCAGAGATTGTCCAGATCCGAATCGAACAGCGTGACGTGCGGCTTGCCTTCCACACCCGCCGCCAGTACCACCGGGTACGGGCGCGTCACGAACATCCCTGTCGACTTGAAGTTCTGTTCGTCCGTCGATGAACTCAAGCCGACGATTCCGTACGTACCGGGCGCTTCCTGCAGTGCAAACTGCATAGCCCTCGCCAGCATATCCCGCTTGGCGGTCCGTGAACCGACCATGTCGCAGACTCTGACCAGGTCCATGTCCCGCGTCAGATGCTTCGCCCGACGATAAATGATGTACCCGTCAATCGCGCCGGATGAATCCTTGTGAAGGAAGGCGAAATACTGGCGGTTCGGCTGGGCCAGCTTGTAGTTAAGGAAATCGGCGTCGCGGACTCCGTAGAATTCGTATTGCTGTTTCATCTGGTCATCCCAGATGGGATCCCATTCCGCCAAGAAGTGCGTGACCGGCTCAAGCGATCCGTGACGAACGGTGGTATCCGGTCGCCAGAATAATCCGGCCAGTTTCGCAAACGAACTGTACCAGGTCGGTTTTCCCCAGTAGGCGAGGGCTTTTTCGGGACGGAAGAACCGGGCAAAGTAGGAACTTCCTTCGCGAACGATCTGATGTCCCCGGCGCAGATAAGCCGGTTCGATGGTCGGCACTACGCCCACCGCCGCGTACTTTACTCCCGGGGCGTCCTCGCACGCTTTCAACAGCAGCCGCCCGGCCGCCTTGCGCACGGCATCCTGAGACATATTGATGACCAGCGTCACCCCCCAGCCCAGCTTGACCGGAGGCCGACCGTCGGCATACCGAAACTCGTGGGCAATCTGGCCGATATGACCTACGACCTCATCACCAGACATCGCCAGATACCGGGTGCACCGTTGCCAGTCATACAGCGACTTCTCCCCCAGTTCCGGGTGATCCGGACTCCACTTGCGCATCATAGCCAGCGTTTCATCGAGATACTTCTCATCGAAAGGAATGATTCTGACTTCCATATGGCTCCTCATCACTGGTAGCGTAAGCGAATCATCGATATTGCCTCGACCTTCGCCCGGTTGCGACAATTCCCTGTCAACCGTAAGGTCGATCGACAATCTCTCGCTACCGTTATCGACAATTTATCCCCTTTCAGAACCACGTTCAAGCAATAATGTTGTGCGGCCCTTTCGACACCGGCCGCGTTTTGCGTCGCCGGCGATTTCCGTGCAACTTCAGCTCGATCACTTCTGTTCTACACAGCAAAAGGTCCCGGGTCTCCGGATAGTCCAAATTACGCATTCTGGACCGACTATTCGAGTACCCGGCGAATCGGTTTGAATGATCCGGAGGAAGTTATGAATGGCTCGACAATGGTTTCGAGGTGGTCACAGTACGGCCCGCAGATGCAGAGCGCACTTCGCATCGCGGCCGCGCTCTTCTTCATGCTAACGGGAACAATGAAACTTTTTGCCTTCCCGGCCGGGATTCCGCCGAACGGCGGCACCGTTCACCTGATTTCACAAATGGGGCTCGGCGGCATCCTGGAGACCTTCGGCGGCGCCCTGCTGGTGCTCGGCCTTTTCACTCGACCGGTTGCATTCATTCTTTCAGGCGAGATGGCCGTGGCTTACTTCCAGTTCCATTTCCCGAACGGCTTCTGGCCGATGCTGAACGGCGGTATGGCCGCCGTAATCTACTGCTTTGTCTGGCTCTACTTCTCAGCGGCTGGTGCGGGTCCGTGGAGCTTGGATTCGTTGCGAGGCAAATAGCTGTGGCATTCCTTGTACCGCGGCGATGTCACCGTCGGCTTGTAAGGCCTTGCCGCCACGCCCGAATGTCCATAAAGCGTTCGACCGAGCATGTAACAACTATCACAAATTGGCCGTCCTTTTCGGGCAATTCCGGCGCAATCCGTGGTTCTTTCGTATGCTCGGGAAACCCCGGCGACGGTAAATGGTCCGACCGAAACACCGGCGCCGATGGAACCGAACCGACCGGATCGGGTTCTAAGATCTAAATGAAACCTAAATGGGTCCAGTTTCACAGGAGGTTGTTTTTCATGAAGCGCTTGACAGTTAGTATCGCATCGGTACTCCTGATCTTTGCCGTAGGCGCCTATGCCCAGGGCATGCAGGGAATGCAAGGGATGCAGCACAATTCCAAGGCCCAGGCCAATGCCGAACCGGCCAAGGAAGTCACTGTGCAGGGTGAAATCGTCGATATGGGGTGCTATCTCAGCAGCGACGCCCATGGCATGGGGCACCAGAGCTGTGCGGAAAAATGCCTTTCCAACGGGATGCCGATGGGCTTACTTACCAAGGATGGTACGCTCTATCTGCTGACCGTGAGCCACGGCAATGCCGATCCGTTTAATCAGGCCAAGCAGTGGGCTGCCGAACAGGTGATAGTCACCGGTCCGGAGTTCCGACGCAACGGCATGAAGGCGGTCGAGGTTGATCAGGTCCGGCAGGTAAATGCGACTGAGAAGCCGACCAAGCAGGGATAAGCTACGAAGCACGAACGAACGTCAAGGACCCGCGCGGGGCGAACATTGGTCTTCGTCCCGGCGGGTCTTTTTGTTTGCCTGTTGGCGGGTGGAGTTGCGTGGGAGATTGTCACCCGGCCGAACTTCTCCTCCGTCGAGCGGGGCCGGCGTTTGGCGGAGCAGTACGGGTGTTACGGTTGCCATGGGCCGGAAGGGGCCGGCGGCGTTTTCAATCCGGGTCGAAGCGACATCACCGTGCCCAACTGGGAGAGCGACATAATGATGTTCGCGCGCGACAGCTCCGAAATCCGGCAGTGGATTGAGAACGGCGTGACCGATGTCAAATCCGGAAGTCAAACCTGGCGCGAGCAGCGGGCAAAAGGGGCGCTCAAGATGCCCGCATTCGGCAAACGACTCTCGTCCGCACAAATTGATGATCTGGTTCGCTTCGTTATGCTCGTCAACGGTCAACTGCGGCCTGAAGATTCACTGGCCGCGGTCGGCTTCAATCGCGCCGATTCACTCGGCTGTTATGGTTGTCACGGTCAAGGGGGTTGGCTATCACGATCGAACCCCGGTTCATTCAAAGGGTACGTGGCTTCATGGGCGACAGCCGATTTCAATGATCTGGTGCATAATCGCTCGGAATTTGATCAATGGGTCACGACCGGCATTTCCGAGCGCATGCTGAACAATCCGATTGCGAAATACTTCCTCAGGCGCTCTACTCTCCACATGCCTGCTTATCGCGATCATCTTCGCCCCGGCGATCTTGACGCACTCTGGGCGTATATCCAGTGGCTACAAGCACACAACCGATAGTCTTATTCACCCCTCGTCGATTCAAAACCCCCTTGCGCCTCGATTGAGAATCGTCTAACATATTACCGCGTCGCCAATTGCCGGAGTGGTGGAATTGGTAGACACCAGGGACTTAAAATCCCTTGCTCCGAAAGGGGCGTGCCGGTTCGATTCCGGCCTCCGGCATATCCTGTTTCACCACGATTTCTGTTTCTTCTTTCCCCCATTCATATACATTAGCCGCGAGCATTGAACAGTAAGGGCACTGCAAATATGAGCTTACGGCGTCTCGATAACATCTTCAACCCCCAGCGTATCGCCCTCATCGGCGTCACCATCAACCCAAACAGCGTCGGCGGAAAAGTGCTTGGCAATCTGGTCGGCGGTGGGTTTCGGGGTGTGGTGTATCCGGTCAATCCGGAAAGCGAGGCGGTGCTCGGCGTGCCTTGCTATCCGAATGTCCAGAGTCTCCCCAAGACGCCCGACCTTGGCGTGATCTGCTCGGCGGCGCACCAGGTACCGGAGCTGGTTCGTCAGTGCGGCGAGTCCGGCATTCTCGGCCTGATTATCATGTCGGCGGGATTTCGCGAAGCCGGCGAGGCGGGACGCAAGCTCGAAGAGAAGATTCGCGACGAAATGCGCCGGTTTGACGGGATGCGAATTATCGGGCCCAACTGTCTCGGAATCATCGTGCCGAGTCGGCGCCTCAATATCAGTTTCGCCACCGGTATGCC
>PQAP01000125.1:0-533 GCA_003105265.1 candidate division GN15 bacterium
ACGTGCAGCAATTACGGAAAGATGCCGGACCCGGAGGGATATGTCGATGAAGAATCGCCCCTGAATCCGATCTCGCTTTATGCCGAGACCAAGGTCGGTTTCGAGCAGTACCTCCGCGAAGCCCTGTCACCGGAATTCTGCCCGGTGATCCTTCGCTTCGCCACCGCTCACGGCTTGTCGCCGCGCCCGCGCTTTGACCTGACGGTCAACGAATTTACGCGCGATCTGACGATGGGCCGGAAGCTGGAAATCTACGGCGAGCAGTTCTGGCGCCCCTACTGCCACGTCGCCGATCTGGCCCACGCATGCCGTTTGGCCCTTGAATTGAAAAGTGACCGCATCGCCGGCGGGGCTTTCAATGTCGGGGCCACCGACCAGAATTATACCAAGAAAATGCTCGCGGAAAATATTCTCCGTGAGCTTGGCACCGACGCCGAGCTGATCTCTTACGTTCAGCGCGGCAACGACCCGCGCGATTACCGGGTGAACTTCAACAAGATTAAGACGACTTTCGGCTTCACCATATCCCGGAC
>PQAP01000125.1:672-3418 GCA_003105265.1 candidate division GN15 bacterium
GGAAAAGGAACCCGCCTCTTCCCCTACACCAGTGATATTCCCAAACCCCTCGTGCCGGTCGGCGACCGCCCCATTGTGGAAATTCTGGTCCGTCGCCTCAGAAAGGCCGGCGTGAGGCGCGTTCACATGGCCGTCAATCACCTGGCGGAGAAGATTATGGATTCACTCGGCTCAGGGGAATCACTGGGTATCGAAATCCGCTATTCCGTGGAAGAGAGGCCGCTCGGCACTGTCGGCCCGCTCACGCTGCTGGAAAATCTGCCCGACCACTTCATCGTGGCCAACGGCGATGTCATCAGTGATATCGATCTGAACTCCCTCTACGCCTATCATCTCGAGCGCAAAGCGCTGTTGACGGTCGCCGTCCAGCAACGCACCGAGCGAATTGACTACGGGGTTCTCACGTCCGAACGCGATGGTCGGGTGACGAGCTTCGTGGAAAAGCCCGCCCAGGACCTGTTTGTGTCGATGGGAATATACGTATTTGCGCGGGAGGTTCTTCGTGTTGTCCCGAAAGGCGTGCCGTTCGGCTTCGACAATCTGGTCCTTTCGCTTCTGGAGCGAAAGGCAAGAGTCTTCAGTTACCCGTACTCCGGATTCTGGCTCGACATCGGCCGCCCCGGCGATTACGAACGGGCCATCCGCGAAATCGACAAGATCGAGGCGATGCTGAAATAGATGGCTCGAATTGCCGGAACTCGCAAAACTCCCTACAATCCCGCTGCCGCCGGACGCTTCTGGTCGCAGCGATTGCAGTCGACCGACCCGCTCTCGGCCGTTTTAAGCTACGGCGCCCCAAAGGAATTGAATCGGCTTTACGATCAGTGGGAGCGCGAGGCCCTGGCTCGCGTGCTTCCAACCTCCTTGCGTCGAAAACGCGCACTGGACATCGGCGCCGGGATCGGACGTATCAGCATTCTGCTCGCGAAGATGGGAGCCGATGTCACCTCGGTTGATATCTCTCACGAAATGCTCAGGCGCCTGACCCGCCGCGCCCGGACGGCGAATGTGGGGAGGCGAATTACGGTGGTTCAAGAGTCATCACACGAGATACCATTGTCCAATACAAGCTGCGATATCGTCACCTGTCTCGGTCTGCTGGAACATTTGCCCGATGATGTTCGGGCCGCGACAATCAAAGAGGCGGCGCGATTAGTCAAACGCTCCGGCAGGATATATGTCGTCGTGAACAACATCGACAATCCGTTTCTCAGCCGAAATTACCCGCTCAAACGGCAGCGCCCCGACGGCTATTTTGTCTCGCTTGTCGGGCTCGACTGGCTCCGCTCAATCTGTCGGAAATGCGGGCTGGTGCTCACCGTGCGCGCGGCTAATCCCTGGTACGGGCTGGTGCACTATCATCTATATCCGTATCTGAAAGAGCTGGTTCTCTCGCCGCAGGAATTCAAGCAGATCTGCTCACTGGCCTTGCGTCTCGATACTGAAGATGTTCTCCCGCCCCATGCCCGGCGGCTGTTCGCCAGTCATTTTCTGGTCGAATTGAGACCCCGCCCGCGTCGAACTCACCCCGCACGTTGACGAAGAGCTACCCCAGCCACTCTTCCATCAGATAATAGCACATCTTCGCTTCAAAGTTGAACGGCTCGATATCCGCCGCACTCAGGCATCCGTTCGTGAACGGGAGAAAAGTGTACTCGGAGAACTCCCGCTTCCCGGCCGGAAGGGCGTTGATCCTGTCGGAAATTTGCGTCCGATCCAGCTTCGTCTCAACTACTGCAAATAACTGCGGTCGGTTCCCGCGCACCATTTCACGGGCGTACGCCAGCGGCGTGATGTGACACTTCCCTGCCGCCAGTCCGAGTTCCTCTTCAAGCTCGCGCTCGATCGAGCGCTCAATCAACTCAGCCAGATGGCTGAAATTGTCTGCAAATTCGACCGAACCTGCCACCGATGGGCCCACCGTGTTCTCCAGCGATGCCAGGGTGGCGGATCGCCGTACCCGCACGACATGACGCCGACCCGCATCCTCGAGCACCACCATTCCGCACACACCCACGCCCGCACAGAGAGGCAAATCCTCCAGTTTGGTCGACGGATATTTGATGCGAATATAATCCCGGAGTGTTCCTCCCCACTGCCTGAACGCGGGATCATCGAGATCCATCGCGAAGCTCGCTGCCTGATCGCCGTATCGGATCGACCTTACGGCAACTGACGGTTCTTCGGGAATCCAGTCAGCGCGAGTGATCTGCACCGCCGGGGGACCTTCGTACAGTCGTCCTTGAGCCCTCAGCGCCGTCTCAATCTTTTGCGTGAAGGCGGCAATCAGCGAATCTCGTTGAACGAAGGCCGATTGCTCATACCGGATCGGAACGGCCGAGGGGTCAATCGCCCCGGCGCCGAAGAACCGCTTGATATCGAAATACCACGAGTCATGCTGTCGGGATGCGCCGACCATCCGCTCACGTCGCTGAGAATCCGCATTGAAATGCCGGGTCACGAACTCGGCGAAACGCTGCATGTCGAGATACGTGCTCATCCCAGAAACAGCAGCGCCACTCCGATTACAGCCACCACCGCGCCGAGCATCGCGCGTAGGGTCACCTTCTCCTTGAACACCAGAATGACGGTCGGAATTATCAGTACCGGCGTGGTGGCGTTGAGGGTGGCGGCAATGCCGGTCTCGATCAGCGACACCGCCACCAGCGATGACCAGACGCCAAGAAACGGCCCGAACACGGCCCCGCAGCCGCTGAAAAATACCGCCCGGCCATCGCGTGCCGAC
>PQAP01000126.1 GCA_003105265.1 candidate division GN15 bacterium
CCAACCGAACCCGAATCGTGCCATAGGTCGCGTTCGCTTGGAATCAGACAGAAAAAAACGGCGGGTCTGTGGGGTAGATCCGCCGTGGGGTCGCTCCCGGCAATCCGGAAGCGTTGTGCTCTCATGAAACTACAAAAGCTTGAGTTGTGCCTGCTTCTTGCCGGCCGTGAACCTGGCCGCGTCGCCGCGCCACTCCGGGCAGAACGAAACAAGATCGGGATACTTGTCGGCAAACTTACTCATGAACAGTTTGTAATAGTACTCTCGTGAGCCGCCGTGCGTCGGAATCACCAGCTTTGGCTGCAACTTGTCGATCGTGTACGCGGTCCCCTCAGCCAGCGCCAGCGTATCCTGATGATGACAGCCGGTCACATTGACGAGTGCGATATCGACCGAATCGAACATCGCGTCGATCGAATCGATCTGCGAGGTGAACCCGATCTTCTGCTCCGGCAGCCAGCCGGCCAGGTCGCCCGCATGGTAAATTGTCAGCCCATCGACTTTCAGTACGAAACCGACCCCGGCGTCGTTGGAGCGAACCGCGAACACCTGCATCCCGTCGACCGTCTTGTTCATTCCCGGTCCGACGTACTCGTACGGCTGTCCGGCATATCCCGCCTGCGCTCTGGCGTCCACGGATTCCGGTTGGAAACCGAATACATACCGCAGTTTCGAAATCGTGCCCGGCCAGCTGAAGATCGTGGAATCAAAGTGGTCGAGGTGCTCATGGCTGACGAAAGTCGTGACATTTTCTTTCGCCAGCTCGGCGGTGTTGATATAACCGTTGGCGAGCGATGGCTCGGTTGGCTGTCGCCCGTTCGTGAAGTAGTCAAACACGAGGCAATGATTGGCTGTCCTGATCAGGTATCCGCAGTTGCCGAGATACCAGAGGTACGCCTCCCCTTCCCTGGGCTTTTCCGCAAGATACGCCGATGTCAGTTTGCCTCTCGCCTTCGCCCTGGTGCTTGCCCCGGCCTGCTTCAATACATCCGCGATTTTCGTATGCCCATAGCGAACGGCGACATCGAGCGGGGTCAGCCCAATCTTGCAGACCGCGCTCGGATTGGCGACCACCGGGAGTATCGCCTCGACCATCGGAAGATTCCCCTGGGCGACCGCCATATGAAGCGGCGTGCAGCCGGTCGCGGTATCGAGTTGCTCGGTGGAAACTTGCTTATCGATCAGATAACGCACTGCCGGCAGGTTGTCGGACATGACCGCGAGGCCGAAAGCGGTAGCACCGCTTTTCGCCACCCGGCCGGGGTCGGCGCCGGCATCGAACAGCACNCGCATGCTGGCCGTGTCCCCTTCCCGCGAGGACATCATCAGCGCGGTAAAGCCGCTTGCCAGCGCGAGGTTGGGATCGGCGCCGTGCTTGAGAAGCGCGNTNATCATCNGAGGAGCNCGCTCNGAACCCTGNANNCCCCACCCGACNGTCAGGGCGGCCGTGGTAATTGGGCTTTCGCCGTTAATCGGCTGATAATTGGGATTGGCGCCGGCATCGAGCAAATATTCGATGCCCTCGAGATTGCACCGTACGATTGCCCCGATCAGCGGACTGTTCACCGAATCCGATTTTGGATTTACGCTGGCGCCGGAACTGATCAACAGCTTTGCCATCTCGAAGAACCCGCCGTTCACGGCATTGGTCAGCGGCGTATAGCCGCCCACCGTGGCGATATCGGGCTGTGCGCCCTTGTCCAGAAGCAACTTCACGACCGGCTCATGTCCCGCCAGCGCCGCTCCATGCATAGGAGTCGCACCGATCGCATTCACGGCGTTAAGATCGGCGCCGCGACTGATCAAGAGCGCCACGATATTGAGCTTGCCCCCATACGCCGCGGTGTGGAGCGGCGTGCGGCCGTTGGGGAGACGTTCAGCAAGCGAAGCCGGATTCGCATCGAGCAGAGTTGCGACAGCAGCGCTGTCGCCTTGATCGATCAGTTCGTGTATCGTCGCGGCCTCGGGATTGGCGGCGATTGCGATAGCCAGGATGGCCAAACACCATGTCAATTTCATTAGAGCGGTCCTCTCTCTTCTCGGCTAAGCGGTCACTGATTGTGGTAGTAAGACGTACCGGCAGACCGATTCATAAAAAGGAATTGCGGTGCATTTGTGCTTATTAACACTACGCTTGTCCTGATTTGTGATGCAAAAAAGGAAAGGGCAGAACCTCGTGGTTCCGCCCTGATTCGAAGTCATGAATTGACTGCTTACAACGTGCCGGGATCGACCGTGACGACGTCGCCGAGATTGAGCTCTTTCAAACCCGGCTCGATCGTCGCTTTATCGCCGACCACGACGATCACGAGTGCATCCGGATGGATGTACTTCTGAATCGCCGCCTTGACTGCTTCGGCGTCGACCGCGCTCAACCGCTGCTGATAGGTCTGCCAGTAGTCCAGCGGCAGTCCCTGATTGACCAGTGAGTACAGCCCACCCACCATGTCGTTCATGGTCTCGAATGCTTGCGGGAACTGCTGAATGAGACTTGTCTTGCTCGTGGTCAGTTCTTCATCAGTCAGCGGACGGGTCGTGGTGAGTTCCTTCAATTCCTTCACAAACTCGGCCACCGCTTCCTTGGTCACCTTGGTCTGAACGGAGCCGGATGCCGCAAACGGACCGGTGTACTTGCGCCACGCGAAATTCGAGTAGGCGCCGTACGTATACCCCTTCGCCTCACGAAGGTTCTTGTACAGACGGCCGCTCGCCCCGCCGCCGAGCGCATCGTTGAATACGGCGCAAGTCAGTCGGTCCGGCGACATCGGAGGAATCCCGAGCTGCCCGACAATGACCATGCTCTGAGCCGCGCCCGGTTTGTCCACCAGATAGATGGTGGTCTTGTCCGGCGGTTTCGGAGTAGCAACCGGCGGNGCCGAGACCGTNCCCGGCTTCCAATCNTTGAACGCGCGCTCCANTTTCGCCTGNGCTTCGGCCAGCGTTATGTCGCCGCCCATGACGATGGCGGCGTTGTTGGGCACGTAATTGCCCTTGTAGAAAGCGACGAGATCGGCCTGATTGATCGCCTTCACCGACGCGGTCGTTCCGGCTCCGCTCGGCGGCAGTGCGTAGGGATGTCCCGTGCCATAAAGCTCTTTGTTGAAGGCCCGCTGCGCCAGCGCTCCCGGCTGCACCATCTCCTGCGCAATCCGCCCGAGATACTCCTGGCGCTTCCGATCCAGTTCGGCATTCGGAAAGGTCGGATTCATCACGATATCCGCCATGAGCGCGAGTCCCGCATCAAAATTGCGGGTCAACCCGCTGAGGTAGACATTGGTCGCATCGTAGCCACTGCCGGCGCCCAGGTTGATTCCCAGCCGGTCAATTTCATCGGCAATCTGGAGAGCCGAGCGGGTCTTGGTACCTTCGTCAAGCAGCTCCGCCGTCAGCGAAGCCGTTGCCGGTT
Organism: candidate division GN15 bacterium; assembly: GCA_003105265.1. Lineage (GTDB taxonomy): Bacteria > Zixibacteria > MSB-5A5 > GN15 > FEB-12 > FEB-12. The sequence goes on from PQAP01000126.1 coordinate 3,407, forward strand.
TCGATGCCGGATCGGCGGCCCAGCCGCTTCGGATAAGCAGGTTCGCACTTATCAGCGGCAGACGATGATCCTCGACCAGATACAGCTCCAGCCCGTTCGAGAGCTTGGCGGTCTGAATCTTCGGAGGCGTGAAACTCGGCTCGGCGGCCGCAGTCGGTTCCTTGGTGCGATCGACACCNGTNNCNTCGGTGGTCTTTTGANCGGCCGGANTATACGAGATGATNGCGCNNCCGTTNAGATTGATGTANTTGCGGGCCGACTCCATCACGGAGGCGACTGTCGCATTGTTGTAGCGATCCAAATCCCACTGGAAGCGGTTGGGATCGCCCAGGCGCACATTGTACTGGTTNAGCAGATCGGCCCGGCCGCCGAATCCGCCGATCTGGGCAAGCGAATTCACGAAACCGACTTCATAAGCGGTCTGCGCAATCTTGAGTTCCTGCGGCGTGATGCCGTTGGTCAGCGCCTTCTGCAGTTCGGCGTCGATCGCTTTCTCGACTTCGTCAAGCGTGTGACCCTCGCCGGCGGTGGCGACAATCGTAAAACGGCTGCACTGCTCCTGCGACTGCTGGAACGCGTACACTTCCTGCGCTATTTGCTTCTCGTACACCAGCGACTTGTAGAGTCGCGAGTTCTTGCCGCTGGACAGCGCCGACGCAAACAGATCAAGATCGGCATCGCCGGGCCGGAACGCCGCGGGGGAGTGCCAGTACATATAGAGTCGCGGCAGACGGATATTGTCCTCGACTGTCACCCGCCGCACATCGTTCATCTGCGGCACCCATTCCTTCAGCCGCTCGATATTCGGTCCGGCCGGAATGCCTGCGAAATACTTTTCGACCAACTGCTTCGTCAGCGCGGTGTCGATATCCCCCGCAATGCAGAGCGACGCATTATTGGGGGTGTAGTATTGCTTGAAGAACTCTTTGACATCATCCACGCTGGCGGCCGACAAGTCGGCCATGCTGCCGATGGTCGTCCATGAGTAGGGATGATCCGACGGATACATGAG
>PQAP01000127.1 GCA_003105265.1 candidate division GN15 bacterium
ATGTGGCTGTCATCCTCTTGCGGATAGCATCCCACTCGCCACGGTCCCGATTTTCCATAGTGAGGTTCGGCTGGTCAAAGTAATGTGACGAGAGATACGCGTGACGAACACTGTCGAACGCGAGTCCGTCACTTAGAGCATCGAAGAATCCACGGAGTGTTTCCCGAACCTGGTTCTGCTGTGCGGCCGTAACCGGCCGGGAAGGAAGTTGTTGAGATTTCCCTCCGACGGTCGCTGCAGGCAACACCACCGCGGCTATCAGGACGGCGTGTACGAATCGGCCGGCGATAGTCGCACTCTTGCGATTGATCGTCGGATCGAGAATGCTGTGGATTCTCCGGGCGATAGAACGGGGCGAGGCCATCGCCGAGCCGGCAGCAATTTGCCATCGGGCGCGAGCCGCCGATTTGCCGATCATAACGAGATGATCGGCATAGTCGAGGTTATCGACGCCGCCGAGGAGCGCCCTGTCGTCGCACGCCTTCTCCCGTTCGATATCACACTGCCTGAGTGCCATCCAGACAAGCGGATTGAACCACTGCCACACTCCGACGAGATGGACAGCCATAGAGGTCAGGGTATCGAGTCGCCTGATATGCGCAAACTCGTGAAGAAAGACCGATCTGGCTTGAGCGGCAGACCAGTTGGCTGCGCTGGCGGGAAGGAGAATAGCAGGTCTGAACGACCCAACGACAACCGGTACAGTCAAACGCCGCGAGAACTTTATGCGATAATTTTTGCTGACCCCCAGTCCGCGTGCAACCTCATCAGCGATTGCCACAAGCGAGTTATCGCCCCGATAAAGAGGTGCGGCGTTACGGCGAAGCCACCACATCCACAGATTCGCTGACAACAAGCGGAGAAGGCAAAGCACCGTTCCAAGAACATAGGTAGCGACGAGAATGCTCAGAGGCAGGGACATAGTATGGGAAATCTCCGAGACTACCGGCACCTGTTGTGATGAAATCGCCGGCTTGATATCAGGTGACACTCGGTCGCCCGATTCACCCCTCAATAGAATAGGTGTCGCAGCGGCGTGACCATCGGCAACCGGATAGTCGAACAGCCCGATAGTTGGCAGAGCTACGGATACCAGCGGGAGCAGCAGGATCAGAAGCAGGGCTGCTGTCATAAGGAAATGGCGATTTGAAGCTGATTGATTCTTCAAGAGCCGGTGTACCGCGAGAGCGACAGCCAGTAGAAGTGATACTTTGGCTGAGAGAAGGAGAAACCAGCCCATGCCGGTTGTCTGAAAGAAATGAAGAATGCTCATTCTAGACCCGTTCTTTCCGCTTCTGTTCGATCAATCGCGTCAATCTGGTGAAATCCTCATCGCTCAATTTACCCGCGGACATGTCCATCAGGGCCGCCACGACTCCTTCGGTCGAGTTCTCGAAGAACGTCTCGACCAGGTGTTTCAGAGCAATGCGGCGCGCTTCCCTTTTGGGCCTGGCCGGCAGATAGACATACCGTCGGTCTCTTTCGATATGCCTCACCAACCCCTTTTCTTCAAGAATGCTCAGAAGCTTCCTGACGGTAGAGTAGGTGGGAGGATCGGGCAGAGCCGAATGGATATCGCCGGCGGAGGCCTCAGCCAGCCGATACAGAATATCCATGATCTGCCTCTCGCGTTTGGTCAATTGATTGTCGGAACGTGCCATTTATAACCTATTGCTTGTTTGTTACTACTGACGGATGTACGGGGGAAATGTGCGAAAAGTTTCGCTCTATGCGAAAAAATTCGCACTTATGTCGGAGAGAATTACCACTAGATTTGTCCGCAATGTGGATGGTCCGGCCGATATCAGGCGCGGAGGATAATCAATTCATCTAGTTCTTGGTTCCAGCGGTGTCGCTCGGCTGGGCTTTCTTACGGAAATCTTCCAATGCGTGCGAGAAGTGCATCTGGCGGATTTTCCACTGACCATCGAGCTTCTCGAGAACGCCCGTCCATCGGACATTGAACCAGCTGGCCGGCTTGCCGTCCCATTCATTGATATCGTCCAGGAAGCAGGACCACCAGGCGCAGTCGCCGGAGCTGGAGAGAGTGATTCGAAGGTCCTTGAAGTCCGACCTGATCGCCTTGAACGCCGGATTCAGGAATACCTCTTCGGTCAGTTTCTTGAACGCATCACCACCGGACAGATTTCCCGCATTGTCCGGAGAGAACCAGAATAGAGAAGTGTCCAATGCGTAGCAGTTGTATGACATGACAGTATCTTTGGTCAGCGCCCATCGGATCGAGTTCTTGATAACCTGCTCGATTTTGGCTTTTTCGGCTGTGGGATCCGTATTCTGAGACATAACACTACTTCCTCCAATTAACAGGAGAAAAATGAGCGTGCTGCAGCCGTACTTCAAGCATTTCGTCATTACGATTTCTCCTTTCGCCCGGTTACGAGCCGTTACCTGATAGTGACGCAGAATCAAAGTCGCCCGTTTAGTCAAATTCTTACAAGCAGTTGTGATATGGTGAGATGGGGTCCTCACGATCGCGCGGCCCGCACCTCGGATACCGGGAGAAACTTCCGCGATCGGCCGACGTTGAATAAGTGGTGAGTGTTGGCAATCCGGTCGATACTGACTATATTGCCGGTAGTTCTTTGACATCTGGATAGCAGAGCAAGCGCTCTTCTATTCCACGTCGAATCGTTCGTGGTCTGCCGATTGGAGTTCACGCAGACATCATTCAGCGGCCGCGAAGCGCAACCAGATGACATCTGGGGGTGACAGGTTTCGACGGGTATAGCGGGGGGCTGTTGGCGTGCCGGGGTTGTCTGGGTCCTCGTTAACAAACCGGGCAAACACACAAATGGCGAAAACAACTACGCCATGGCTGCCTAACCGCAAGGTTAGTTGATGTGCCCGTCGTGCCTG
>PQAP01000128.1:0-1251 GCA_003105265.1 candidate division GN15 bacterium
CATCCGAAATACGAAGACGTCACGATCACGTGCGCCTGCGGAGCAACGTATCCGACCAAGTCGACCCGCAAGTCGATCACGGTCGAAATCTGCTCCAACTGCCACCCGTATTTCACGGGCAAGCAGAAGCTGGTCGACACGGCCGGTCGTGTCGAGCGGTTCCGCCGCAAATATTCGAAGAATCAGTAGCGAATTACGCGGCTCGGCGGCACATGCAGCCGCCGTCGCTGTTGCAGCGAACGATATACGCCAGGTCGAGATGATCGGCCTGGCGGTTGTGTAAGAAGATGACATAGTGACATTCCACGGTTAATCGTGGCTCACTAAAACCCGCTGTGCCGAGCGAAGTCGAGGCATGTATATGGTTGGTTCTCGACTTCGCTCGAACCAGCGGGATACGAATTGCAGGTCGAAACCCCTTAGGTTTTCGACAAATGGATTATAAGTAAGGAGCGACTTTTTGCCGGACCTTAATATCGGCGGACAAGCGGTCATCGAGGGGGTCATGATGCGATCGGCAGATCGCGTCGCCACCGCCGTGCGCGTGCCTAACGGNGAGATTCTCGTCAAGATCCAGCCGTATCGCTCGCTTACCAAGAAGAACAAAGTCCTCGGTCTGCCAATCGTTCGCGGCGCCGTCGCNTTTGTCGAGATGCTGATTTTGGGAATCAAGACCCTCAACTTCTCCGCCGAAATCGCCATGNCNGAAATCGANAANGANGAGGCGGCNAANAAGGGGAAAGAAGTNNGNGANAAGAAATCGCAGANTNNNNTCTATATCGCNNTCAGTGCNGTNGCNGCGCTGGGNCTNGGNATNNTGCTNTTNTTCTTNACGCCACTGGCGCTGGCAAATCTGCTGCATATCCAGAAGGATGCTCTTGAATTCAATCTTCTGGCGGGAGGGATTCGCCTGGCCATGTTTGTGGCCTACGTCTGGGGAATATCCCTCTTTGGCGAGTTCAAACGGATATTCCAGTATCACGGCGCCGAGCACAAGTCAATCTACGCCTATGAAATGGGCGAGGAATTAATCCCCGAGCGCGCCGCAGTCCACACCCGCTTTCACCCGCGATGCGGCACCTCGTTCATTCTGATTGTTGCGCTCCTTGCAATTATGATCTACGCCATCTCCGATACGCTGTACGCCGTCTGGACCGGGCATCCGCCGACTCTCCTTACAAGGTTCGGCGTTCATTTCTCGCTGTTGCCAATCGTGGCGGGCGCGTCGTTCGAACTCCTCAAGCTTTCCGG
>PQAP01000128.1:2143-4285 GCA_003105265.1 candidate division GN15 bacterium
ATCAAAGAGAACGAGATCAAAGTTGATGTCTATCGTTCGTCGGGTCCGGGCGGGCAATCGGTAAACACGACCGACTCGGCGGTTCGTATAACGCACCTTCCGACCGGATTAGTCGTAACCTGTCAGGATGAAAAGTCGCAGCTCAAGAACAAAGTCAAAGCGCTCAAAGTGCTTCGTGCGCGACTGTATGACCAGATGATCGCCGATCGCAACGCCAAGATGGCGGCCGAACGCCGCTCGATGGTGTCGACCGGCGACCGCTCGGCCAAGATCCGCACGTACAACTTTCCGCAGTCGCGGGTGACCGACCACCGAATCAATCTGACTATTTATGCGTTGAACGATATACTCGAAGGAAATGTCGATGCCCTGATCGGGCCGCTTCGCCAGCATGACCAGGAGGAGCGGCTCAAGATCGAGGCGCACGCGTGAGGAAGTAGTTGATGCGAATTCTCAAGATCGTTGCGGCGGTTGTCGGCGCTCTCGTGCTCACGGTCGTGTTGCTGGAGGTGGCCAAGAAGAACGCCCGGGGTGAATCGGAGACAGTGAGCCGCGTTGACAACGGCTTCACCTTCGAAATGGCGACCGTCCCGCGCGCGCTCGACAACAGTAGAGCGCGGCTCGATCTGAAGATCGCCGGGCCGCTCAAGGAGTCGATGCAGCCGGTTATCCGGTATGTCGGACTCGCGAACGCGGATCCCCTCATGCCGAACGAGGTGCCGCTGGTGCTGGCGGATTCGTCCAAAGGGACCTGGTTCACGGAATTCGCCACCGGAACCCGGGGCAGCGCCATTCGCTATCGATTCGAGATTCTGAACGCCAAAGACAGCGCTGTCGCGTCATTCACTATGCCCGACGGCTCGCCGTTCGAGACCAAGGCGCGGGGTGAAGTCCCCCGCCTGGTGCTGATCGGCCACCTCGGGTTCATGTTCGGGACCGTGTTCTTCATTGCGCTGGCCGCAGTCTTCGGCCTGTGGACACTGTTCGGCTCGGCGCGGCTCAAAACACCACTCACGTTCATGCTGCTGGCCGGGCTGTTCACCCTCCTCGGCGGCTACCCGTTCGGATTCGCTATGAACTGGTACGCCTTCGGCACGATCTGGGAAGGAGTGCCGTTCGGCACCGACGCCACCGACAACAAGACCCAGTTGCTGCTGCTGTATTTCCTGCTGGTGATTTTCAGCGGGCTTGGCACGATTACTGGCAACCGGCTCGGCCGCGATGTCTTCGGGAAGACGGCTCTTGCGGTCATGTCGTTGCTGTCGTTCTTCGTCATGCTGGGGATATATCTGATTCCGCACTCGGCGCAGTTCAGTCCGGCGACGACGAAAGCGGTTTGCTACTCGCTTATCGCGCTGGGCGTCCTGGTCTATCTGGTCGGGTACCTGAAAACCCGTCGGGCGTGAATGTGAAGAGATCGCTCGCGGCATTTATCGCCGAACACGCCCCCACTCTGAGGGCGGCCGGAATCGATCAGGCGGAAGCCGAGATTGAACTCATTCTCTGCCACCTGCTCAATGTCGGACGCCTGGAATTGGTGCTTCACGGTACGGAGCAGCTTGACGACAACCTGATGCAGCGATTCAACGAAATCCTCAAGCAACGCGCCACCCGGTACCCTCTTCAGTACATTCTCGGCGAGAGTTGGTTCTATGGCCGCAAATTCAGGGTGACGCCGGCCGTCATGGTGCCGACCCCGGAGACGGAACTGCTGTGTGACGCCGCAATCGGTTTTTCACGGTCCAATGGCTTCAAGCGTCGGCGCGTGCTTGACCTGGGAGTCGGCTCGGGCGTAGTCGCAGTGACGGTAGCGCTGGAGCTCAAGGCGATTGGCATCGAGCCGGCGGTCGTGGCGCTGGATATATCCGAAGAGGCAATCGAAGTCGCCCGGTATAATGCGGAACATCTCGGCGCCGCGAAATGGATTACCTTCAGACACTCCGATCACTTTTCGGCGGTCACCTCCGAGGAACGATTCGATCTCATTCTTTCCAATCCACCGTACATTGCCGAGCAAGACTACCACACTCTCCCGCCGGAGGTGCTGGCGGACCCGAAGATCGCGTTGACTTCCGGGCATGAGGGACTCGACGCTATCAAGCGGCTGCTTGACGAAGCCCCGCATTATCTGGCCGATGGCGG
>PQAP01000128.1:4400-10562 GCA_003105265.1 candidate division GN15 bacterium
GTGGTCATCGTCTCATGCCGGGACAGGGAATAACTACCATGGCGCAGGAAAGCATTGCCGATAAGAAAAAGCGGGCGGCGAAGATCATCGCGCTGCTCAAGAAGCAGTACCCGGATGCCAGGTGCTCGCTCGATTTCGGCACGGTGCACCAGTTGATGGTTGCGACCATCCTTTCCGCGCAATGCACCGATGAACGCGTCAACATGGTGACGCCGGCGCTGTTTGAGCGCTACACGACGGTCAAGGATTTCGCCGAAGCCAACACCGAAGAACTCGAACAGCTTATCTACACAACCGGCTTCTTTCGCGCCAAGGCCAAAGCGATCAAACAGTCGGCGCAGCAACTGATGGAGCAGCATGGCGGGGAGATTCCGCCCACGCTCGAGGAGCTGGTCAGACTTCAAGGAGTCGGGCGGAAGACCGCATCGGTGATTCTTGGCGCGGGATTCGGCCTCGCCGAAGGCGTCGTGGTTGATACCCATGTGGGACGAATCAGCCGCAAGCTCGGTTTGACGCGGAAGAACCACCCGGCCAAGATCGAGCGAGACCTGATGGCGTTAATCGACAAAGACGATTGGATTGCCTTCTCTCATCTGCTGATATACCACGGTCGCGCGATCTGTACGGCTCGTTCGCCAAGGTGCGGCGAGTGTCCTGTCCGAAAACTGTGCCCCGGCGCGGAGATCTGAGCGGGCGTGGGGCCACACGCCGCCCGGCGGCTCAAGACCCAATGCACCACTCAATCGGCGTACTCATTGGTGGGAGATCGGTTCATTTCTGTGTATATTAGAGTGGAGTGAATCCCATGTGGTACGCCGTCAGCATTATCCTCATTCTCATCGTTTGCTTCCTGATGCTCCGTCTGCGTTTCCGGGTGGAATTGTCGGACCAGCGCCGGGTGATGTTCATGGGGCTTGGTCGAAGCGGTATTCAGGTTGACTTCGCCCAGGATGTCACGCGAATCAAACTGTGGGGCTTCGCAATCAGGACAATATCGCGGCGCCGGCCGCCAACCGGAGCGGCGAAAGCCGTGACGATCAAACCCACGCCGTTGAAAACGGAAAAGCGCGGGATACGCAAATATCGGCGTGGATTCAGAGCCCCGCTTCACCTCCGCGAATGGGTGGACGTCGGACTGAAATCTCTTCGAGCAGTCCGGCTGTATCTCGTTGACCTGCTCCGTGCGGTGATTGTAGAGGAGGCCGAGGCGGAAGTGCGCGGCGGATTCGAATCGCCGCATCTCACCGGCGAAGTGTACGGGTATTATCATGCCCTGATCGGTGCGGTACCGTCGCTCGCGCCGCGATTGCGGTTTGAGCCGGATTGGACCGGTCAGTCATTTAGCGGGACCGCCCGGCTTTCGCTGGCCATGCCGGTGTATGCGCTGTTGTACCGAACATTGGTGTTGATCTTTCGTTTGCCGCTCTTCAGAATACAACGATTGGTTCGAGAACAGAAGAAAGGAGCATTGTATGCCTAATAACACTGTGGCGGAGATTCTTCAGGTGCTCGTGGGCGAATTGAAGCAGATGGCCCGCACCGAGAGTATCGTGGGCGAGCCGGTGAAAGCCGGCGACAAGACATTCGTGCCGGTCTGCACGATTTCCGTCGGCTTCGGCGCCGGCGGCGGAAGCAAGGAAGCGACCAGCGGCTTCGGCGGCGGCGGTGGCGCGGGACTGCGTATCGAGCCGACCGCGTTCATCGTCATGGACAAGGATGGCGTCTCACTGCTTCCGGCCAAGCGCGGCGCGTGGGAGAATCTGGTCGAGGCGATTCCCGGCGCAATTGAGAAGCTGTCGAAAATCAAGTCGGCGTCGAAATCGGGAGAACCCGACAAATCGGCATGAGCGACGACCGGAAGCGATTAGTCGCGGCAGTTGCCTTCTTCGTTGCGCTCTGCGGTATCCTGTATGTGACCGGAAACGGTGCGGTGTCGCTATTCGACCCGGATGACGCGTTCTATGCGGCTACCGCCAGGGAGATGCTCGTGCATAAGAGCTTCCTGACGCCGCTTCTGTTCGATCAGCCGCAGTTTGAGAAACCGCCGCTCTATTACTGGTTCCTGATGGCGGCATTCGAGGGGCTCGGTACCAACGCCTGGTCAGCGCGACTGGTCAATGTCCTCTTCGCGACGTTGGCGGTCATTCTCACCTATCTTTTCCTGCGGCGGTTCAGTAACGAGCGAACCGCGCGGTACGGCGGACTGATCCTCGCCACCACTATCTGGTGGGTGGGGCTGGCGCGGGTCGTGTTGACCGACATGATGTTCGCCGTACTGATTATGGCCGGGCTTTACGCCGCGTATTGCTGGATTGAGACCCGGGAAAAGAAGTGGCTGACCATGTTCGGTCTGGCCGCGGCGCTGGCGACGCTCACGAAAGGTCCGCTTGGACTGGCGCTGCCGGCCGTGGCGGTGACCATTCATCTGGCAATCGCGCGGGACGGCCGGAGTATCCGCCGATTCCTGCTCGGCCGATGGTGGCTGCCGTATCTGGTGATCGGCCTGCCGTGGTACATCTATGCCTATGTGACGAACGGAAAATTGCTGATCGGTGAATTCTTCGTGCACGATCACTGGGATCGTCTGGTCGGGGCGGAACATCCGTCTTTCAACCACTGGTACTTTTATCCGGTCATGATCTGCCTGTTCTTCATACCGTGGACCGCATTCTTGCCGTTTCTCTCGCGACCCGACCGTGGATCGCGCCCCCTGTTTCGGTTTATGGTGATCTGGTTTCTGACCATCGTGCTCTCATTCTCGATAGCGCAATCCAAACTCGCCACGTATGTCTCACCGGCCTATCCGGCGCTGGCGGTATTGGTGGCGATGGGGCTGGCGCAGCAGTCAATCGCCCGGTGGCGACAGTTGGCGGGCGCCGGGTTATTAATCGCCAGTGCCGCAGCTCTGGTGGCCGGAGCGCTTATCGCTCCGGAGAAGGCGGGACTGCCGAAAATCGTCTCGGTGCCGATAGCAGCAGGCGCGGTCTTTGTGTTGGCGGCGGGGGTGCTGCTGATTTTTCGGCGAATACGCGATGCCGTAATAGCCACCGCCGCGAGTGTGGGCGTGCTGGTGATTTTATCGTCGATCATCATCTTCCCGCTGTTGGAAGGGGGGCTGACACAGGCGGATGTTCCTGCGGCCGCGGCGAAATGCGGAATGCAGAATCAGTCGGTGCTGTGCAGCCCTATCTACGCCCGCGGAATTCACTTTTACACCGACCAGCCGATCATCGTGGTCGCACCGCGACCCCACCCGTACTGGAGCGATCACCCGATTCCAATTATCAGTACAGATTCCGCTATCACGCGGCTACTGGACACGACCGCAACTCAATTCTGTGTGCTGTCGCCGAGAGAGTTGCGCCGAGTGACCAAACTGCTTCCGCCGGGTTCCCGACTTGACACCGTCGAGCGGGCTATGGACAAGACCATTTTGGTGTACCGAAGGGGAGCGGTGACCGCGTCGCCGCAGCCGTAAGAGCGCCTCGCTTCAAGCGAAAGGGCATTTGATGTCCGTCACCAGGACGCCTGTGCGTTTCTCCTGAGATAATCGAGCCAGCCAGCTAAAGTCCGCAATTCGACCTGCGCTTTCACCTGCCGGAACCCCTCGCCATAATCCGGATCATTCGAGCCGGTCATTTGCCTGATGATCTGGTCGGACTCTTCGTCCCCCAGCCGCATGAGGACCAGATAGGCGGCGTAGTTGCAGGTTCCCTCGACCACCGCGCTGTTCTGGTCGAGCGGCGCGTTGAGCGTCAGCCAGACGTGCATCAGTTCGTGCGCCACCGTCGCGTAATAGTGAGTGCGGGGCAAGCTGTGCAGGATGTAGATGTCGAAATCGTATTTGTCCACGAGGCCGTACAACCAGCTTCGCTTCTCCCACTGTGTCAGCCCCTCGAGTTCGCGATTGCTCCGCCCGGTCCCGTTGTGAGCGGCCAGTTGGGCGGCGTCAACCAGCTTCAACGGCACGTTCTTGCGGTCGATAACGATTCCCAGCGAAGCCAGCGTCGCCTTCACCTCGCGCATGATCTTCTCGGCCTCAGATTTATCCCGGACCGCCGTTTCCAGACACAGGCCGCACTCGGAGCGGCCGTCACTGAATCGTTCGCCGCCATTGGTAGCCGCCGTGAATAACCGCCCGCAATACTGGCAGCGCGGTTCGTTCCTGTGGTACTCGTGATACGTGTTGCCCCACTGATCCTGAAGGTACTTGCCGCTGATCACGTCGCCGCAGAAAGAACATCGCAGCGCCACGGAATTGGTATAGCAGTCCTTATGGTACGGCCGGCCCTCGAACGTCACCCAACTGGCGCCGACCGGCTGTCCGCAGTAGGCGCACCGGGCGGAGATTTCGTTGACATAACACGCGGAGTCGTACTGCCGGCCGTCGTGCGTGAAATAGCGGTCGGTGCCGATTGGCCGGCCGCAGTAAGCGCAGACGAAATGATTGGCGTGCCAGTAGCGGCCGTCCGCCTCAATATACTGCCCGGACGTGATCGGCTTCCGGCATGATGCGCAAACCTTCTGCTGGTCGGCCATCGTTGCCGAAGCGAGCAGCAGGGCGAGAAGGACGGTGGCAAGAATCTTGGGCAGCATGGTACCTTCAATCGAGAGTGTACTTCATTTGTCGGACTGGAACCAGTAGAACTTGCCTCCGGAGCAGCCAGACGGGGAGCGGATTACCACCCCCGCGGGCAGAGCGAACTCGCGATGGTGTTGTCGGTTACGGGGTTACGGGAACAAAGATGGGCTGGACGGGTTCTTATTGGCAAATATTTAGTTGGAATCGACCAGTCAGGCGGTTATACTTATTAGTTACCCGGCGGCTGTTCAGATTTTGAACTGCGTGCCGATAAATCAATGTAAGCTATAGGAGTAGCTTTGAACCAGGATTGGTTGATTCTCATGGCCTCGGGCGGCCAGCAGAGCCAGGGCGGAGGCGGCATTTTTATGATCGTCTGGATGGCCCTGATCTTTGTCGTGATGTACCTGCTGCTGATTCGCCCGCAGCGCAAGAAACAGAAAGAGCACGAGCTGCTCTTGAATGAATTGAAGAAAGGTGACCGCGTAGTCACCAGCGGCGGGATGTTTGGGACAATCTTCGCCATCGACGATGAGCGCAACATAGTTGTGCTCAAGATCGGTGAGGATGTGAAACTGGAGTTCCTGAGATCGTCCATCGCCGCCAAAGTAGACAAGTAGCGTAAGGCAAGTGTAGGAGAAAGCGTGGCTGTACGACCGATCGTCAAATACGGCGACCCCGTGTTGCGGGAGATATCCCAACCGGTTACGGAAGTTAACCAGGAGATCAAAAGTTTGGTGTCCGATATGAAGGACACGTTAAACCATGCACAGGGTCTGGGTCTGGCGGCGGTTCAAGTCGGTGTAGTGAAACGCATTTTCATCGTGGATCTGTCTGCGATCGACATCAACGCTACCCTCAAAGTATTTATTAATCCGGAAATCCTCGAAACCCGCGGCCAGATTGAGCTGGAGGAGGGGTGCCTGTCGTTTCCGGGAATCTATCAGAGTTGTACCCGTCCGGCCTGGGTCAAAGTCAGAGCGCTTGACCTTGACGGCCGTCCATTTGAGATGGAGGCCGAAGGCATGACCGCCCGGGCGATTCTGCATGAGTATGATCATCTTGAGGGTAAGCTGTTTATCGATTACATCTCACCGATAGCCCGAACATTATTGCGCGGGCGGCTCAAGAAACTGGCCGCCGCATCATAATCAGCGCCTGTTCGTATCTCACAACCGCACGGTTGCCTCGTTTTCGTGAAGCCGTTCGGTCACGCATCGTATCCAAATGAAAGTTGTCTACATGGGCACGCCGGAGTTTGCCCGGCGGCCGCTGGAGCACCTGTGCGACAGCCGTCATGACGTATTGGCGGTGGTCACCGGACCGGACAAAGTTGCCGGCCGCGGCCACAAGCTCATCCAGACGCCGGTGCGTCTCGAGGCCGAGAAGCGGGACATTCCGGTCCTGATGCCCACATCGCTCAAAAGCGAGGCGACCTACGAGAGCTTACGGCGGTTGGAGGCGGACCTGTTTGTCGTGATCGCATTCCGAATCCTGCCGGAACGGCTGTTCACGCTGCCGAAACTTGGGGCGATCAACATCCATGCGTCGCTGCTGCCCAAATACCGTGGGGCCGCTCC
>PQAP01000129.1 GCA_003105265.1 candidate division GN15 bacterium
ACCGACCTCGACTTAATCGTTCGCGCCTTCCTTCAGACTCAGTTCGAAGGCGGCCGGCATATCCCGCGCGTGGACAAGATCAAGAGCGAAGAAAGATGATCGGCCTTTCTCGGGATGTTCACTTTGTTCTGTGAGCCGTAAACGATTTCTTGTCGCAGGGAGGAAATGCGCGCCTTCTATAGGGTTGTTTGCACAGGAGAGATAGGTGGAGTTGACGGATAGGGACAAAACCGTAATTGCACACTTCGCAGACGCTCTGAAGGCCGCCAAGGTCGCTGCCAACAACGAGGACGAGTTTTGGACCTTTGCGGCTTTGAACCCCGCCTTTGACAAATTGGCGCGGCATTTCGAGCTGAGGTTAGGCGAGGCGGTCCTCGGCACTCGATGGGAGCTCTTCTCTGAACTTGGCTATTTTGGAGAGCGAGTGTCGAAGGGCAACGTCGACTTGAGTAGAATTCCTGAAGTCCTGCCGCCTCTCATACAATCGGCGCTTCGTAAGATAAGACCCGACCGCCAATGGGTCGCAATTGTGCCACTTGAGAGACGGTTTGCTAGCCTACCGGCTGTCTTTGAATGCCGTCTATTTTACTTACTTAATCCCCTCTGTGGAGGTCAAAGCAAGCACAAATGGGCGGAATTGCTTTCCGACCGACTCAAGTCCACTTTTGTCACCTCATCCGAAATGTTTGAAAAAGATCGACCGCGATACATTGAGCTTCTTGACTGGCAAATGTCCAAATCCCTAGGGAACAGAAGAAATCCCGTCATGGTGATACCTTTGAAATGTGGCACCGAACACGGCAACAGGAGACTTGCGGAAGAGGTCATTCCCGGATGCTACGGTCTCATAAATTTCGTCCACCTTATATGCAGAATGAGTCGTCAGACGACAGACATTTGGCCAGCGAAGAGACGATTTAGTGACGCAAAGTACTTTGATATCTCAGGAGGATTGTTGGCGAGCCTGAATTACTCCGAGAGTGTCGAGGTACTTCGGAATCCCTATGGAGCGCTCGAAGATCGAAACGAAAACGACATTGATTTCGACTGCTTCGGGAGAACTTGGAATACTTATGGTGCCCCTTTAGCAAGCCTAGCTGCCGAAGGCGCGGGTGGAATGATTCTAGAGCGCTTGAAAAATTCTGTTCAAATGCTGTCGAAGTGTCGCTACTCTGACTTTACCGATCTTACACTGAGTAGCGTGATAGCCTCTGAGGCTATTCTAAATCCCTTTAATGAAAAAGATAACTTGACGGAGCGCTATGCGCTTTTCGGCGCCACACTCTTGTCTGAGGACCTCGAGAATAGAAAGCACCTTTACAGGAATCTCAAGTCACTGTATTCCCACCGATCGACCCTCGTGCATACCGCCAAGGTCAAAGCTTCTCTCGACCTGAAGCAGTTTCCGACAGGGAGTGCGGAGGAATCACTTTCCCATTCTTGGCGTGAAGACGGTATCGTCGCGTTTGACTATTTTGTGAGATTCTATCTCCGCATTATCGACTGGCTGACCTGTTATGTGGCAGCTCATTCGGAGCCGACAAATAACGAAATCCATACGGCATTTCAGGAGTTCTATCTGGAATCGATTCTAAAACCGCATAATACCCAATAGAGTAACAAGACCATGATTCCACCTGTGGCAAACGCCTTTAAGTCAGGTCAGGAGAACCCCATTAGGCAAGGGCACTGACACGTTAGTGACTCAGCGTAAGCTCTTCCCCATCGCCTCCTACTGCTCCTCCCGTGGTTGGGGTGGACTGGAAATGAATGTCAGCCGCTTTCTGCACTGGATGCAAGACCGCGGCTGGCCGGTCTACTTGTACGCTGACCCGGATTCCGGCATCATGTCGCAGGCCGCTAAGATGGGATTGACTGCGAGACCCTTTCCGAAACCATCTGAAGTGTCTGCTCTTTGGCAATCGCATTCGCTTGCAAAAATGGCCCTGGCCGATGGCGTTCGAGTTTTGATTCTGCACCAATCACCCGACACTCTCGTCTGTTCGCTGGCGAAACGATGGAGCCGCGACCGAATCAATTTGGCTTTCTCCCAGAATATGCATCTCGGCAATAAGCGGGATCTGATTCATGCCTGGCAGTATCGAACAATTGACGCCTTCGTCTCCCCGTTGCCAATTCTCGCCGAGCAGGCGAAACGACAGACTGTCGTCCCGCCTGAAAAGATTTACGTCATCCCGCACGGCATCGAACTCGAGCAGTTCACTCATCGTCTTGACCGCGCCGAAGCCCGTCGCGCGCTCAATCTTCCGCCCGATGCCACCATCATCGGCATCATTGGCCGTCTCGATCCAAAGAAGGCGCAGCATATTGGCATCCGCGCGCTCGCACGATTGCACAAGCGCGGTCTACGTCCACACTTGCTGATTGTCGGCGACTCGACTATTGGCGAAGGAGACAATTACCGTCTGAATCTGGAAAAACTGGTTGCCGAATCAGGACTGACGGAATTCGTTCATTTCCGCCCCTATCAAGAATGGCCGGAACTCGCCTACGCTGCAATGGACATATTTGTCCTGACCTCGCAATCTGAGACCTATGGTCTTGTAACAATCGAAGCGATGACCAGCGGCCTGCCGGTCATCGGCACCGATAGCGGCGGCACGATCGACATAATCGACCACGAGCGCACCGGCCTTCGCTACGCACCCGATGACGATTCTGCGCTGGCTGAAGCTCTGATGCGCTTTCTCACCGACCCGGCATTGGCCTCCAAGCTTGCCGCTCAGGGAAAACAGGACGCTTTGGCCAAATACTCCCATACGAAGCAGTGCGAGTCATGGGAACAACTGTTGCGAACAATTACCCGGTGACTTGTAGGTCGAAACCCCTGTGGTTTCGACACGCAAACATAGTCCTTTCCCGCCGTTGACCTTGACTTGTTATTCATTTACCTTATTTGCCATTCGGTTTGTAGGGTGGGTCTGCTTCAGACCCGCCTCGCCAACTATAACCGGGCAGATTAGCGCGTTGGTGCAGGAGAGTATATGTCGTATCTGAAACAGGCGGATCCCGAATTATATGATGTCATGGTCAGGGAAACCGAGCGTCAGGCGCACAAAGTTGTGCTGATCGCCTCGGAGAATTTCGTGTCGGAAGCGGTCCTCGAGGCCAACGGCGGCGTGATGACCAACAAGTACGCCGAGGGCTACCCCGGAAAGCGGTATTACGGCGGGTGCGAGTGGGTCGATGCCGCAGAGAATCTGGCCCGCGATCGCGCCAAACAGCTGTTCGGCTGTGAACATGTCAATGTCCAGCCGCACTCCGGCTCGCAGGCCAACATGGCCGTCTATTTCACCGCGCTCAAGCCCGGCGACAAAGTGATGGGGCTGGCGTTAGCGCATGGCGGTCATCTCACCCACGGTCATCCCATCAACTTTTCCGGCTTTCTGTACAATTTCGTCGGCTACGAAGTCGACCGCGAGACCGAAGTGATCAACTACGATCACCTGTTGGACCAGGCGCGGGAGTTTCAGCCCAGAATGATCGTCTCCGGTGCCTCGGCCTATCCCCGCTTCTTTGATTTTGAGGCAATCCGCCGTGCCTGCGATGCCGTTGGCGCCTACATGATGGTAGATATCGCGCACATCGCCGGCCTGGTCGCGGCGGGACTGCATCCGTCGCCAATCCCCTTTGCCGATTTTGTGACGACTACCACTCACAAGACTCTGCGCGGCCCGCGCGGCGGGATGATCATGTGCAAGGAGAAATATGCGGCCGATCTCGACCGCATGGTCATGCCTGGCATTCAGGGCGGCCCGCTCATGCACACGATCGCCGCGAAAGCCGTGGCCTTCAAAGAAGCGCTCACTCCGGAGTATAAGGATTATCAGAGACGCATTATCGAAAACGCCAAAGCCCTTGCCGAAGCGCTCAAGAAGCTCGGCTACCGGCTCGTGGCGGGCGGCACCGATACGCATCTGATGCTCGTCTCCTTCGTCGGCCAGGAAGGCATGACCGGCAAGAAAGCCGAAAACGCCCTCGACAAAGCAGGCATCGTGGTGAACAAGAACACCGTCCCGTTCGATCCGGAGAAGCCGTTCGTGACCTCCGGTATCCGTCTCGGCACGCCGGCAGTCACGACGCGCGGCATGAAACCAGGCGACATGACTACCATTGCCGGATTTATCGATCGCGCCATCAAGAATCGCAAGAGCGATGAAGCGCTCGCGGCGATTGCCAAAGAAGTCGCCGACTTCTCGAAGCGCTTCCCGCTGTACGAGGAGCGGCTGAAAGGAGCATGAGCATGTTGTTTCAGGTGACCATGTTCCCGACCGACAACCGGACTCCGTCCGCGTCGGCCGATGTCGCCAAAGTCATCGACCTGATCGATCGCTCCGGCCTGTCGTATAAGCTCACCGCGATGGCGACCGTCATTGAAGGGGAATGGGAACCGGTGATGCGTGTGCTCAATCGGGCGCGATTACTGCTTCGCCGGAGCCATAGCCGGGTATACATTATCATCACGATTGATGATCGCAAAGGGGCGAAAAACCGGCTGACCGGAAAAATTCAATCTATAGAGCGGCGCTTGCGCCGGGAGGTGCGAAAGTAGTGAAGGACATCCGAATCGTATATATCACGATCCCGCGCGACGCGGCCAGGAAAATGGCGCTGGAGCTGGTGCAGGAACGGCTCGCCGCCTGCGTCAATATCGTCCCGATGGTTACCTCCTTCTACTGGTGGGAGGACGCCGTGCAGACCGATGACGAATCGCTTCTGATCGTCAAGACTACCGTCCAGAAATTCGATGCCCTGATGCAGTATGTGCTGGAAAACCACGAGTACGAACTGCCGGAGATCATCGGCCTGCCGATTTCGTCGGCCTATCCCGATTACGTCAACTGGGTGAAGGCGGAAACCTCCAAGTCGTAGCACGCCATTTCGATCTGCCATGCGCTGCCCGCAATGCGGACATGAGGAAGACAAAGTGGTCGACAGCCGGCCGTCGCAGGATGGCCGGGCTATCCGCCGCCGCCGCGAATGCCTGAAATGCGGCGGCCGCTACACGACGTATGAATACGTCGAGCAGAGCGCCCTCACCGTGCTCAAGTCCGACGAACGCCGCGAACCGTTCGACCGCAACAAGGTCCTCCACGGTATCAAGCTTGCCTGCAACAAGCGGCCGGTCTCGGTGAAGCAGATGGAATCGATGGTCGACGCAATTGAAGCCGAGATTCACTCTACGGGTCGCAATGAAATCCCCAGCGCGGAGATCGGCGAAATGGTCATCGCCCGGCTGCGCGAGGTCGACGAGGTCGCGTACATCCGCTTTGCCTCCGTCTATCGCGATTTTCAGGATATGAACGAGTTCCTCGCTGAGATGAACAAGCTCCGCCGGCGCAAACCAACATCGCCCGGCAAACCGAATGCAACGGAGCCGTGATCATGGCCGAACCGAAGGATCTCCCCGAGGACTTCACCGAGGAACAGACCTCGTTCCATGCCATGCCCTTTCTCGATCACCTCGAGGAACTGCGCAAACGGCTTCTCAAATCGCTGCTGGCAGTGGTGATCACTACCGGTATCGCCCTCTACTTCTCCAAACAGATAATGCACTGGTTTATCATGCCGCTTGGTGACATCAAGCTGAATGTCACCGAAGTGATGGGTTCGTTCATGGCTTACTTCAAGCTCGGCCTGGTGGTGGGCATCATCGCTTCGGTCCCGATCATCTTCTACCAGCTCTGGGGATTTGTCGCCCCGGGATTGTATCCGAAAGAGAAACGGATGGTGCTGCCGTTTGTCGGCTCGGCCACGTTGTTGTTTCTCATCGGCGCGGCCTTCTGTTACATCTGGGTGCTCCCCTGGTCACTGCAGTTTCTGGTGGGTCTCTCCGGTGATCTGTTCAACCCGATTATCACGATCAACAGCTACATTACCTTTGCCGGACTCCTGATACTCGGATTCGGTCTGTGCTTTGAGTTGCCGGTACTGGCCTATGCACTCGGAAAGATCGGTATCCTCAGTTCACGATTTCTCGCCCGAGGGCGGAAGTACGCGATCGTCATCATCCTGATCGTCGCCGCTATCATCACCCCCACGCCCGACGTCTTCACCCAACTGCTTCTCGCCGTGCCGATGTATGTGCTTTACGAAATATCCATCGTCGTGGTGCGGCTGACGGGAAGACGGAAGTAGACGCTTCGTTAAAGCCCCAGAAATTCTATCGACACTCCGCACAGCAGAATGGTCGCCCCGGCGATCGCATGGCTGTAGCGCTCCAAGCGCGCAGTCGGCAGTAACGAGATCCCTGATAACGTGGCGATTACCACACCAAGCATAGTCAATATGGTGGCCCCGCCGAACACGGCTGTAACCAGCAGCAAGCTCCCGATGCTGTGCTGAGCCGCCGGGTACATCAGGATCGGAATCAACGGCTCGCACGGTCCGAAGACGAAGATTGTGAACAGCACCCAGGGAGTGATATTGGCCTGGTGAGCCGCCTCATGCACATGCCCATGTTCGCCACCATGCGAGTGTGAATGGTCATGCGAACTGCCATCGCTGTGCAGGTGAACATGCGAGTGCGGTTTGTTGAGATACGCTCTCCGGACACCCCAAATGAAATAGATCAACCCGAACGAAATCATCAGCCACGCCGCGATACTCCCCCGCACCGATTCCAGTCCCTCCAGATGCGAGACCGCCAGCCCGAAGCCAATACCGATAAATCCAAGCAGCACCGAACTGCCGATATGCCCGAACCCGCAGAGAATCGTTATCCAGAGCGTGCGGGCGCGCGACCAGTTGCGGGCGCGGGCCATGACAATGAACGGGAGATAGTGATCAGGCCCGATGATAGTGTGGATGAATCCCAGCGACGCAGCCGTGACAAGCAGAGCGGTCAATTCAGTAGTCATATCTTACCCGGTTGTCTGTTCTCGCAGCTCAGGAACCTCGCGTTCCTGACACACAGTTCAAACATGCCGCTGGTTCGAGCGAAGTCGAGAACCAGCTTGAAATCAAATGCTTACACCTTCTTCAGCGACTTCAGAAGCTCTCTCGCGATCACCAGCCGCTGAATCTCTGAGGTCCCTTCGCCGATCTCACACAGCTTGACATCGCGCCAGATCCGCTCAACCGGATACTTGCCGGTGTAATATCCGATACTGCCGAGCACGGTCATCGCGCTCACAGCCGCGCGAGTCGCAACTTCCGAGGCGTACAGCTTCGTCATCGCCGAGAAATGCCCGAACGGTTTGCCGGAGTCTTTCAGCATCGAGGCCTCGTAGCACATCAGTCGAGCCGCCTCGAGCTCGGTCGCCATGTCGGCAAGCCGGTGCTGTATCGCCTGGTTGTCCGCAATCGGTTTGCCGAACTGCACCCGGTCCGCCGCATACTTGAGCGCACAGTCGAATGCCCCTTGCCCCAATCCCAGCGCCATCGCGCCGATCGATATTCGCCCACCATCGAGCGTGATTAACATCTGCTTGAACCCCTGCCCCACCTCGCCGAGTTGGTTTTCAACCGGTACCTTAAGATCATCGAAATGCAGGAACGCCGTATCAGAGCCGCGTAACCCGAGTTTATTCTCTTTTTTGCCAACCGCGTATCCCGGCCACTCCTTTTCAAGGATGAAGCAGGTGATCCGCTTGTCCGCGGGATCTTCCGAGGTCCTCGCCGATGCGATCGTCGCAAACGCCTTGGTCGCCGATGTAATCCAGCACTTGCTGCCGTTGAGAATCCAGTTGCTGCCATCGCGACGAGCCATCGTTCTCGTCCCGCCCGCATCGGAACCAGCGTCGGGCTCGGTCAGACCGAACGCCATCAATCCCCCCTGGGCCGCGCGCGGTAGATACCGCTTGCGCTGATCCTCGGTCCCGAATTTCAGGACCGGAAACGTGCCGAGTGAATTGTGCGCCGCCACCGTGATGCCGGTGGAACCGCATACCCGCGACAACTCCTCGACGGCGATGGTGTAAGACAGCGTATCGGTCGGCTTGCCGCCGTACTGCTCCGGTATGAGCATGCTCAAGAGGCCCATATCAGTCATCGGCTTGATATGTTCGTCCAGAAACCGCTGCTCGGCGTCGAGCGTGGCCGCCACCGGTTCAATCTTCTCCAGGGCGAAGGCGCGAATCTTCTCGCGAAACTCCAGGTGTCTCTTTTCCAGCACGCGCTATTCCTTCAGCAAATCTCGTGAAATGACCATCCGTTGCGCCTCGGTCGTACCTTCATACAGTTCCGTGACGCGGGCATCGCGGAAATACCGCTCCACCGCATACTCTTTTATGTAACCGTAGCCGCCGTGAATTTGGACCGCTTCGTTGCAGACATAGTTGGCCGTCTGCGATGCGAACAGTTTGGCCATCGCCGCCTCACGGTGACACGGCTTCCCTTCATCTTTCAACTGCGCCGCCCGGTACGCCATCAGGCGGGCCGCGTCGATTCGCGTGGCCATCTCCGCCAGTTTGAACTGGATCGCCTGGAAGTTGGCGATCGGCTGGTCGAACTGCTTGCGCACTTTGGCGTACTTGATTGCTTCCTCAAGCGCCGCGCGAGCGATCCCGATCGCCTGAAACGACACCCCGATCCGGCCCGAATTGAGAATCGAAACCGCCATCCGGAAGCCGTCTTTCATCTGCCCGATCACGTTCGCTTTTGGCACCACCACATCCACGAAGGTGATCTCGCGCGTGTCCGAGGCCTTGATGCCGCACTTCTTTTCCGGCTTGCCCACCATGACCCCCTTGGTCTCCTTGTCCACCACGAAACAGGAGATCCCGTGGCGGCCGTCGGCCGGATGGGTCTTGGCGAAGACGATCAGCACCGACGCGTACGCCGCATTNGTGACGAACGACTTGGTGCCGTTCAGGACAAACGTCTCACCCTTCTCGACCGCGGTCGTCGTCAGCGAGGCGACATCGGTGCCGGCATTCGGTTCGGTAATACANTAGGCGCCGNTCTTTTCNCCCGACGCCATAGCCGGAAGGTACTTGTTCTTCAACTCCTCCGAGCCGAATTGGTTGATGATCTCGCAGGTGAGCGAATTGTGCACCGACAGCATGATCGCAAATCCCGCGCAGGCCGCGCTGATCTCTTCAATTACGCCGACAAAATTAGAGGTCGACTGCCCCAGCCCGCCATATTGCTCCGGCACCGTAAAGCCGAAATAGCCGAGGTCGGCGCACTCCTTGATCAGTTCCGGCGGCACCCCCTCGTGCTCATCGAACTCCAGGGCATGCGGGTAAATGCGCTTACCGGCCAGGTCTCTGGCCATCTGTTTGAACTCAGTCTGCTCGTCGGTGAGATGAATGTCCATTCGTCCTATTCCTCAACTCTGATACGTGTAGAAACCGCGCCCGGTCTTGCGCCCGAGATAGCCGGCCTGCACCATCTTCCGCAGCAACGGACACGGCCGGTATTTCGGATCGCCGAGCCCCTCGTGCATCACTTCGAGAATGGCCAGGCAGACATCGAGACCGATGAAATCGGCCAGCGTCAGCGGCCCCATCGGGTGCCCCATACCCAGCTTCATCACTTCGTCTATTGCTTCAACCGTCCCCACCCCTTCCATGTGCGCATAAATCGCTTCGTTGATCATCGGCATGAGAATGCGGTTGGCGATAAAACCGGGATAATCGTTGACCTCCACCGGCGTCTTGCCCAGCTTCACCGACAGCTCTTTGATCAGTCCGAACGTGGCGTCGCTGGTGGCAATGCCGCGAATCAGCTCGATCAGCTTCATCATCGGCACCGGGTTCATGAAGTGCATGCCGATGAACTTGTCGGCCCGCCTGGTTGCCGCCGCCAGTTGCGTGATCGGCAGCGACGAGGTGTTGGAGGCGAAGATCGTCTCCGCGGGACAGAGTGAATCCAGCTTCTTCCAGAGTTCCAGCTTCACCGGCAGATCTTCAACGATCGCCTCGATCACCAGCTGGCTCTGTTTCGCGACATCGAGGTCCGTCGTCGCCTTGATCCGTCCCAGCGCCGCGGACTTGTCCTCCTCGGACATCGCCGCCTTCTTGACGATGCGGTCGAAACTCTTGGTTATGGTTGTAATTGCCCGGTCAAGAAAATCCTGCCGGATATCCACGAGCGTAACATCATACCCGGTGGCCGCAAACACCTGGGCAATGCCGTTGCCCATCGTGCCGCTGCCGATGACCGTCACCTTCTTGATATCTTGCAGATTCATATTACCCTCTCAGTATCCAGATTGCGAAATTACACTATTTCAATCGCCATCGCGACCGCGTTGCCGCCGCCGAGACAGAGCGTGGCCAGTCCCTTTTTCAAACCCCGGTCCTTGAGCGCGTAGATCAGCGTCGCGAGAATGCGCGTGCCAGAGGCGCCGATCGGATGCCCCAGCGCCACCGCGCCGCCGTGGACGTTGACGCGATTCCAGTCCCAGCCGAGTTCCTTGCCGTCGGCCAGCGCCTGAACGGAAAACGCTTCGTTGGCCTCGATGAGGTCCCAGTGATTGATATTCACATTCATCTTCTTCATCAGTTTCTGCACCGCATAGATCGGCGAGAAGAACAGCAGCTCCGGCGGCGTGCCCGCCACCGTGTAATCTATCACGCGGGCCAGCGGTTTCAACCCCTTGTCTTTCAGATACTGACCGGACACAACCACTGTAGCCGCGCTGCCGTCGTTGAGACCGGGCGCATTACCCGCCGTAACCGTCCCTTCCTTGTCGAACGCCGGTTTGAGCTTGGCGAGACCTTCGAGTGAAATATCAGGGCGCGGGCATTCATCGACATTGAAAATGATTGGGTCACCCTTCCTCTGCGGTATGGCGATATCGAATATTTCCGCTTTGAACTTGCCCGCCTTCTGCGCCGCCACGGCTTTCACGTGTGAGTTGTATGCAAACTTGTCCTGTTCTTCGCGACCGATTCCCGCTTTCTTGCTGGTCAGTTCCGCTGCGTTCCCCATGTGCCAGTTCTTGAAGGCACACCAGAGACCATCGGAGATCATGATGTCGTCAAGTTTCTGATGGCCAAACTTGAATCCGGTTTTGGCGCCCCGGATAACATACGGCGTGTGCGACATCGACTCCATCCCGCCGGCCACCACCACGTGCTGATCGCCGGCGCGAATCGACTGCGCCGCCAGCATCACGGCCTTCAATCCCGAGCCGCAGACCTTGTTGATCGTCAGACAGGCCACTTCCGGCGGTACACCGCCGTTAAGTGCCGCTTGCCGTGCCGGCGCCTGTCCGGCGCCGCCCTGGACTACCTGTCCCATGATTACTTCTTCGATATCTGACGGATTCACACCCGAGCGTTTGACGGCCTCCTGGACGGCAAACGCACCCAACTGGGTTCCGGTGAAACTCCCCAAACCGCTGTGCAAAGTACCGATCGCGCTGCGACAAGCAGACACTATATATGCTTCCTGCCGTTCGGCCATGGCAAACCTCCTAATCGATTGTTACGACCTGAGTTTTGAACAAATATATAGGGCCGGAATCGGCTAAAGGCAAGTGAATCTGTTCACAATTGGCGTCCCGGTATCATCGCGGCGCANAGTCCACAATAAGAGCNNNTNCGNNTGGAAACACNGGTCTTTCATGAAATNATCTATCCCNTTGNATTNCAANGAGATAAAGTGGCGACCGNGAGGGAGATTTTTTTCTTTACAGTGGTATAACGGAGAGTTACGTTGGCCGCCGCCTGAAGGCGGCTAGAGAAACCATAAGACTCTAATATGGATATTTGACAGAGAACCAAGTAGGAGAACACCTAACATGGAGGNAACCATGAAGAGAGCATTCGTAGTGGCTGTAGGACTAATCCTGATTCTGGCCCTCGCCGTATCGGCCCAGGAAACGGCCGCGAAAAAAATGAGCTTTGGACTTAAGGGAGGCATCAGTCTCGGTAACCTTACCGGCGACAGCATCAAGAGCTTCTATGACGGAGCAACCAAGAAGACGCGGTTCGGTATAGCCGGCGGTGTGTCCCTTGGCTACGCCATGGCCAAGAACTTCACTATCCAGCCCGAACTGCTGTATGTCCAGAAAGGCGCCAAATTTGAATCAGGCAGTGCCAAGAGCACTCTCAAGACCGATGTTCTTGAACTCCCCGTGCTGTTGAAATTCACGCCTGAGATGAAGGGCAGCAAGGTCATGCCCACCATCTTCGCCGGACCGTTTATCTCCATGAAGATGACCGGCAAGATAAAGAACGAGGGATTCGCCGATCCCGCCGAGAATGTCGAACTGGATATCAAGGACTCGCTTAAGAGCACCGATTTCGGCGTCACGTTCGGCGGCGGCTTTGGCTACAAGATGTCGAGCGGCGAACTCTTCTTCGACGTTCGCTACGATCTCGGCCTGACCAAGGTTGTAAAGAAGGAAGCGTTTGACAACGCCGATTTCGACACCAAGACCAGCGCGTTCCTGGCCTTTGTCGGTTACAAGTTCAACATCTGATAGTAGACTCTTTCAGGGAATCAGAGAACCACGACCCCGCGTTCACCACGCGGGGTCTTCTTTTGCCCCGCACCATTCTGCTTTCCGCTTGACAGTGCGACGGTGGTCTCGTAGACTTATGGCACTGAACCAAGTCACTGTGCTATAGTAAGGCAACAACACCTTTCACATGGAGGTAGCGATGAAAAGACTATTAGTGGTCACCCTCGCCCTGATGCTTGTGCTCGCGTTCGCGGCCATGGCGCAGGAAACCGAAGGTGGTAAACTCGGCTACGGTTTCAAGGCCGGTATCGGTTTCAGTAAGTGGACCGGAAGTGAACTTGACACCGCGCTGATCGCGGCTGGTGCGACCAAGGGAAGTCTCTTCGGAATCGGCGGCGGCGCCCTGTTCGAAGTCAAGCCCGCACCCTCATTCGCCGTGCAGTTCGAGGCCCTGTATATGTTAAAGGGCGTGAAATACTCTGAAGGTAGCGCGACTGCGAAGTTCAAACTGAGCTACATCGAAATCCCGGTTACCCTTCACGTGGTACCTAATGTGAAGGGCATGCTCAAGCCCAATATCTTCGCGGGTCCGTATGTTGGATTCCTGGCGTCCGCCAAACTTAAAGGAGAAGGCGGCGGGGCCAGTGCTGAAGTCGACGTTAAGGACGCATTTAAGTCGACTGACTTCGGTGTCACGTTCGGAGCCGGCTTCGATTATATGGTCGGTAAGAATGCTATCACGTTCGATGCCCGCTATGATCTGGGGCTCTCCAAAATATGGGATAGTCTGATCGGCCTCGAAGGCAAGAACACCGCGTTCTACTTCATGCTTGGCTATAAGTTCATGCAGTAACCACGCCTTCTCGCGCAAGCATTTGACCCCGCGGCCTCTCGCGGGGTCTTCTTATTCCGGTCCTTCGACTCCGCCGTTAAGTCCTCCCCCCTTCTGACCGATAATAATCCGTATCAGGTATTTCCATCCAAGGAGGAATCGATGAAGAAGCTATTCCTTAGCGCCGCGCTCATGCTCGTGTGTGTCGCGGTAGCCAGTGCCCAGGTGCCCGTCCCGTTCAGTCTTTACGCGGGCGGGTTAGTGTCGTTCCCCAACGCCCCCGATCAGTTCAAGGAGTCCTACAAGAACGGATTCCACGGCATGATCGGAATCGGCTACAAAGCCGCGCCTATTGCGCAACTGGTCGGCAAAGCCGAGTATCACCGGTTCGGCTATGACTTCGCACAGATCGATGGCGTCACCAACGGCGCGCAGTCGGTTTGGCTGTACGGCGCCGATCTTCGCATGGGGCTGAATCTCCCGGCCTCCCCCATTAAGCCGTACATTCTTGGCGGCGGCGGGCTGGCGCATGTCTCCTTCAGCCAGTTCGAGGGTACGAACCTTACGCTGACCACGGCGCTGAACGATGCGCTGCCGGCGGCTCAGAACAAGTTCTACTTCAACTTCGGCGGCGGTCTTGAATTCAAGCTCGCCCCGATGACCAGCTTGTTCGCGCAGGTGCGCTACGTCAGCATTGCGACCGACGTCGAGAAGACCTCGTTTGTGCCCTTGACTCTGGGGTTGAAGTTCTTCTGAGATTGCGCTCAAATCTCACGTTCTGGGAAGCCGGGGTTATGCCCCGGTTTCTCTTTTCCCCGCCCGCCACACTCACTATATTGCCCGCCGGACGAAACGTAAAACGGGCCACACACGTTGTATAGACATATGCTCTCATTCCGAATCGCAATGCTGGCGCTGCTTGTCACCCTTGCCGGTGATGTCGCAACTGCGGCAGGCCGGTCCGCGTCGCTCTACGCCTCGGCAGGCGTTTCCTCCTCGGTCAGTATGCTGGGCCGGTATACCAACGAAGGATTCGGCGGGATGATGGCTGCCGGCGTACGACCGTTTGAATCCTCGCGTGACGTCGTGCTGACGGCTTCGCTTCACTATGACCGTTTTGCCAACGAAGTCAGCGGGATGGGGAGCTTTTCATTTGTCCGTTTTGGCCTCGGTGTGCGCCTCTACCTCGATCCCGCCCGCTCCAGTCGGGCCTATCTGTTGCTGAATGTCGGTCCCGCACGCGTGAAAGTCGATCCGAACAGCGGATTCCCTCCTTTCAACGACGCGGGTCGAAGTACCACCAATCTGTTCGGCGCCGGCGGGATCGGCTACGAGTTGGGTGTCGGCAAGCCGGTTGGCGTGTTCATGCAGGCGGAACTGGTCGATATCCTTGACACGCTTTTCGGCGACTACCGATTTGTGCGGCTCAGTTTCGGATTGAGATTATAAGGTCAGCCGGGAATGGTCCGGTGGTCGCCGACCTGATACGAATGATCAGGTCTACTCAGAAATCTCCAGTTCAATAATCGGCTTCTCGGTGTCAACCTGATCGCCCGGACCGAAATTGACCTTCTTCACCTTCCCCTTCGCCTTCGCGTTCACCTGGTTCTCCATCTTCATCGCTTCGACAATCACCAGCGGCTGCTTGATCTCCACCTCATCCCCCACCGCCACCATGATCTTGACAATCTTGCCCGGCATTGGCGCGAATACCTTGTCCTTCGCTGTCCCGTGATCTCCGGCCCCGCCGGCGACACCATCAGAAGACGGCTCCTTCAGTTCAATCAGCACCGAGTCGACATCGATGAAAAACGAATCCTTGCTACGCACCACCGCCACCATGCTCTTGTGACCGTTGACCACCGTACTGTACAGGTTGCGCCCGCACGGTTGAAGGACCAGCGTCTGGTCACCGATTGTCACGGTTATTCCCTCGGCCGTCTTCTCGACATCGCTCGAAAGCAATTCCCCGTCGTGGACAAAGTCCGCTCTAAGCATGAATTGAATCTCCGATTTCCCACGATCCAATAGTGAGCCACGGTGTCGGGGCTTCCGCCCGTCCGACTCCCGTGCCGTTCGACCGCGTCATCACTGTCGACTCCGCCGAAGCTGCCGCGACCGCCAGATTGCGGAAGCGCGCGATATCGGTCTGGCGCGTTGACATGTGTCGCTCGATGAATGATGTGAACGTCCGCCCGGCAATAAACTCCGGATGCGTCAGCACGTCGACCATGAACCGTTTCGACGTTTTCACCCCCAGAATCTTGTAGTTGTGCAAGGCCGTGATCATTTTCGCGATCGCCAGATCACGATCCGGCGCATGGACTATCAGCTTGGCCATAATTGGATCGTAGTCGATTGTGATCTCCGAGCCCTCGCGAATACCCGAATCCACCCTGATCCCCGGCCCGGCCGGCTCGGAGTAGAAAAGCACTCTGCCGGTCGACGGCAG
>PQAP01000130.1 GCA_003105265.1 candidate division GN15 bacterium
TCCAGACTCCGCCAGTATTGTTTGCCCGTGGTCGGCTTCTCTTCACTCATCGGTGACACCCCGAGCAATCGACCGGCGGATTGATTTCTTTGGCGGCGATAATGCTGTCGGCAAGGCGCGCCTGATCGGTCGGCGTAACCCAGTTCATATTGGTGATCTCGGCGACCGGCCGAAGCGCCGGCCCCGGGTTGCGATGGCACTCCAGGCACCAGCCCATGGAAAGCGGCTGCTTCTGCATCACTTCTTCCATCTGCGCCACATTGCCGTGACAGCTGATACATCCCACGCCCGCACGCAAATGTGCCGCGTGGTTGAAATAGACAAAATCAGGAAGCTTGTGCACCCGCACCCACTGCATCGGCACCTTCGTCGCATAGCTCTCCCGAATCGGCGCCAGCTTCTCGCTCTCCGGCAATATCGCTTTGTGGCAGTTCATGCAGGTCTGCGTGGGCGGCACATTGGCCACCGAAGAAACCTCGATTGTGCTGTGACAATAGCGGCAGTCCATCCCCAGGTCCCCCGCGTGCAGCTTGTGACTGTACGGCACGGGCTGCTTCGGCCGATACCCCACATCGGTGAATTTGGGCGAAAAGTAGTAGTTTATACCGGCGACGACGCCCACCCCTCCCACCACCACAGCTACGGCGATTATGGTCGGGAGCTTGTTCGTCCACTTAGCGAATATCTGCGCCATTCGTCCTGTTCGTGCGAGTGCGTTTTTTGAGAATCACGCGGCCGCATTCCGCACCATCATCGCCCGGCCTGTGCGGCGTCCGCATGTCGGCGGCTAATTAACGGGAATTGCCTTTAGGTGTCAACTTCCAATTCACCGATTTGACAAATAATAGACGCAATTGCTCTATGTACCGCCGTTGTCGTTTCCGCCGGAAAGAAGAGCTACGTTGTCTTGATTGTCGCGCACATTTACCATTGACTGGCTGTACCGGATGAACGTGCGGCGCTATGCCAGCAGCAGGTTATCCACAATTATAGCGGCGAACAAAGCAAACAAATAGATAATCGAATACCCGAATAGCGAACGGTACGCGGTCATCGTTCTGACTTCGCGCGCCACCAGCGCTTTCTTTATCAGCCAGATGCCGAGCCCGACCGCCGCTGCAAAGTACAGCCAGTGCGCCCCTGCGAAAAACAGCGTGAGCGAAACTGCGATCAACGCGCCGGAATACCAGAGTATCTGCCTGATTGTCTCGCCCTCTCCCTTCACCACCGGGAGCATCGGGAGTCCGGCTTTGACATAGTCATCCTTGCAGATCATCGCCAGCGCCCAGAAGTGAGGCGGCGTCCAGAGGAAGACAAGGGCGAACATCAGCCACGGCGCCACCGCCATCGAGCCCGAGGCCGCTGTCCACGCGCCAACCGGCGCCATGGCGCCTGCCGCGCCGCCGATCACGATATTCTGCCACGTGTGCGGCTTCAGCCACAACGTGTAGAAGAGCGCATAGAAAAGTAAGGTCGCCAGCGACAACAGCGCCGTCAGCCAGTTGAACGCAACCGCGAATAATGCCACCCCCGCCGCCCCGATTGTCACCGCGAACCAGAACGCCTCCTTCGCACTGACCATGTGCAGCGGCAGCGGTCGACGGCGCGCCGTGCGCGACATCCGGGCATCGATATCCCTCTCGAAATACTGGTTGAACGCGTTGGCGCTCCCGCCGGTCAGGTACAAACCGAGCAGGACCAGCGCGAACTGCATGGGATGCCTCAGCAAGCTCCCCTCCACTACCAGTGCCGTTGCGCCCGTGAACAGCACCAGCAGCATGATCGTCGGCTTGGTTAATTGAACATAGCTGGTGAGACGCTTACCGATAGTCATGCTCATACCCGGCACCAATCTAGCGAAACATGGAATTCATGGCTACATGAATCATACATCTCGCCAACGGCTTCGCACCTTCGGCTGTTCCCCTGTGCGACCGCTTTTTAGTGGGATTCTCCACGTTCGCCTGTGTCTCCAACTGCTCGATTCCACTAATTTGGGTCTCCAAAAGCCCCATTTGCCAATCCACACCCTGTGCATATCGTGTCGATAACTTGTGAAATCCGCGTAAATCGTTATATAATAGATGATTAAACCGTGCGACGTCGTAATGCCGACCAAGTCGTCCCACTATTCAGATTTCACGGGAACATATCCCCCTGATTTACATAGAATTAGAAATTTCGAGAAAGTGGCACCATGGCCGGACTTCAAATACTCGAAACTTGGCTCTCTTGCTGTGATTTCCGCAGCCCTTTACGTACCAACGCAGTACGCCATTTCAGAACAAAACCACAATTTTTAGTGGTAGCAGCGATTTTGACCCCAATATATTGGGTCCGCTGCACCGAGATACCTGAGGCACCTACCTCTTGCCACCGGAGCAGCAATTTGCTCTTAAAGACTGGTAATTTGAATTCGTGGTGATAGTCCCTCCGGCGGCGCGGCGCGAATACGGACATTCCCGCCCCATTTTTCCGCCCGAAAGGACCACAGGAGGTGAACCTTGGAGATAAAACGCCATTTCACGCGAGAAGATGAATCCCCCTTCGCTCGCATTCCGTTCGTGAAGCGAAGTTCCGAGATCAGAAATCCCGACGGCTCCATCGTATTCCGATTGGAGAATGTGGAGGTCCCGGAATTCTGGTCACAGGTCGCCATCGATATTCTCGCTCAGAAGTACTTCCGCAAAGCCGGCGTGCCGCTCTACGACGACCAGGGGAAGCCGATCCTCGACGACAAAGGGGAACACAAGACCGGCGGCGAGACCGACTCGCGCCAGGTCTTTCACCGCATGGCCGGTTGCTGGCGAAGCTGGGGCGAGAAGCACGGCTATTTCCATTCGGCCCGCGACGGCAAGGCGTTCTACGATGAACTCTGCTTCATGCTCGCCTCCCAGATCGCCGCGCCCAACTCGCCGCAGTGGTTCAACACGGGACTTCACTACGCGTACAATATCTCCGGTCACCCGCAGGGACATTATTATGTCGATCCGGTCTCGCACACCCTGACCGAGACGAAAAACGCCTACGAGCATCCCCAGCCCCACGCCTGCTTCATTCAGTCGGTCGCCGATGATCTGGTCAACGACGGCGGCATTATGGATCTCTGGGTGCGCGAGGCGCGGCTGTTCAAATACGGCTCCGGCACCGGCTCCAATTTCTCCAACATTCGCGGAGTTGGCGAAACGTTGTCCGGCGGCGGAAATTCGTCGGGACTGATGTCGTTCCTGAAAATCGGTGACCGTGCCGCCGGCGCGATCAAATCCGGCGGGACCACCCGGCGCGCCGCCAAAATGGTGTCGCTCGATCTCGACCACCCCGACATCGTCGATTTCATCGACTGGAAAGTCATCGAGGAGCAGAAAGTCGCGGCACTGGTGGCCGGCTCGAAAATCATCAAGCAACAGCTTAACGACATCTTCGCGGCGGCTCGTGTCTCCGGTCATAACGGCGACTCTGTTTACGAGACCGATCCGGCGAAAAACCCGAAACTGAAAGACGCCATCCGCACCGCCAAGCGGCTGGCTGTCCCGCCTGCCTACATTAAGAAGGTGCTGGACCTCGCCTCGCAGGGCGTCTCGGAGATCAATTTTGCCGAGTACGACACCAACTGGGAGAGCGAAGCCTACATCACCGTCTCGGGCCAGAACTCCAACAATTCGGTCCGCATACCGAACTCGTTCTTCGACAAGCTCAAAGACGGCAAAGACTGGGAGCTGATCCGCCGTATCGACGGCAAGGTCGCCAAAACCATCCCCGCCGCCCAGCTCTGGGAAAAAATCTGCTATTCCGCGTGGGCCTGCGCCGATCCGGGCGTGCAATTCGATTCGACCATCAACGAGTGGCACACCTGCCCCGAGGATGGCCGCATCAACGCCTCCAATCCCTGCTCGGAATACATGTTTATCGACGACACCGCCTGCAACCTCGCCTCGATCAACCTCGCTAAGTTCGTCGATGACGACGGCAACTTCGATATCGACGGCTACCTGCACGCGATTCGCATCTGGACTGTCGTGCTGGAAATCTCCGTCCTCATGGCGGCCTATCCGTCGCGGCTGATCGCTCAAAAGAGCTACGAATTCCGCACGCTCGGCCTCGGCTACGCCAATCTCGGCACCGTGCTGATGCGCATGGGGATCCCGTACGATTCCGCGCCGGGTTACGCCTGGTGCGGCGCCATCAGCGCGCTTCTGACCGGACAGGCGTACGTCACCTCCGCGGAAATGGCCAAGGAGCAGGGCGCTTTCCCCGGCTTCTATCGGAACCGCGATCACATGCTCCGCGTCATCCGCAACCATCGCCGTGCGTCATACAATGCCGACAAATCCGAATACGAAGGGCTGACCATCAAGCCGCTCGGCATCAATCCGAACTACCTGCCGGAGCCGATTGTTCACTCCGCCCGCGCCGTCTGGGATCATGCGCTGGAACTCGGCGAAGTGTACGGCTACCGCAACGCTCAGGTCACCGTCATCGCCCCGACCGGCACGATCGGTCTCCTGATGGATTGCGACACCACCGGCATCGAGCCGGATTTCGCGCTCGTTAAATTCAAGAAGCTCGCGGGGGGCGGCTATTTCAAGATCATCAACAACTCCGTCCCGACCGCCCTGCGCCGACTCGGCTATACCGATGACCAGATCAGGGAAATCACCACCTACGCCACCGGCCACAAGACGCTCCGCGCCGCGCCGTACATCAATCACGAATCGCTCCGAGCCAAAGGGTTCGGTGACGAGGAACTGAAGCGCCTCGAAAAAGCGCTCGACAGCGTCTTCGATATCACCTTCGCCTTCAACAAGCATACGCTCGGCGAGGAGTTCGTCCGCGACACACTCGGTTTCGGCGCCGACCACACCGACCAGTGGGATTTCAATCTGCTCAAGGAGATCGGCTTCACCAGGGAGCAGATCGAGGCCGCCAACGAGTTCTGCTGCGGCACCATGACTCTCGAGGGCGCACCCGACCTGCAGGAGAAACACCTCCCGATTTTCGACTGCGCCAACCGTTGCGGTCGTACCGGCAAACGGTTCATCCCGTACGAATCGCACATCCGGATGATGGCCGCCGCCCAGCCGTTTGTCACCGGCGCCATCTCCAAGACCATCAACATGCCGGCCGAGGCGACGATCGCCGATGTCAAACGCGCCTATCGGCTGTCGTGGGAAACCATGAACAAAGCCGTGGCGCTGTATCGCGATGGCTCCAAACTGAGCCAGCCGCTCAATGCCGTTTTGCTCGGCGACGACTGCGAGGAACTGTCGCAGGGAATGACAGTTGCGCAGACCGCTGAGAAGATGGCCGAGAAAGTGGTCTACCGCTACATCGCCAAGCGCCGCAAACTGCCGAATCGTCGCGGCGGCTACACGCAGAAAGCCGTGGTCGGCGAACACAAACTCTACCTCCGCACCGGCGAGTATTCCGATGGCTCCCTCGGCGAAATCTTCCTCGACATGCACCGCGAGGGCGCGGCCTTCCGCTCGCTCATGAACTGCTTCGCTATTTCCGTTTCGCTCGGATTGCAGCACGGTGTGCCGCTCGAGGAATTTGTCGAAGCGTTCCTGTTCTCGCGCTTCGAGCCGAACGGTCTGGTGCAGGGAAACAAATCGATCAAACGCGCCACCTCGATTATCGACTATATCTTCAGGGAATTGGCGATCACCTATCTGGATCGCCACGAACTCGCCCATGTCTCGGAGGAGGATTTGCTGAACACCACCATCGGCACCCCCGGTGAAGAGTCGATCGAGTTCGAGGAGGAGGAACCCGCGCCGTCGTACATTCCGGCGGAGGCGGCGGCTGCAGCACGGAAAGCAGATGATATACATACCGCCCATCTCTCGTTCGATCACGCGAACGGCGGGAATGGTCATGGAAAGACCAACGGAGGCAACGGACATGGTAGTACATCGATGGAGTCGTCGGCTGCAGTGGCAGCAGGTAAAAAGCAGGAGACGGTGCTTGCATATGTCGCCCCAGGGACTGGTGGCGAGCCCCACTCCGGAGCAGCGTACGGAAGTTCCGGGTCAGAGGGGGAGCACCGTCTCCACTATCAAATCCGCCACGCGCGGATGAGGGGATACGAGGGGGACATGTGCCGCGAGTGCGGATCATTTACGATGGTCCGCAACGGGACATGCCTGAAGTGTGACACCTGCGGCGCCACCAGCGGCTGCAGCTGACGCACATCGCCTGTCTTTGGGTGGCCCACCATTTATGGTGGGTTTGACTGTCATTGCGGGGCGTGCTAATGCACGCCGTGGCGATCTCTCTTCACCCGCTGTGCCGAGCGAAGTCGAGGCACGTCATTGCGAGCCCGCTTCGGGCGTCGCAATCTGTTTCGGGGACCCGGGAGGGCTTGAACAGAACATGGATATTTTGAAATACACACCTCACTCCTTCTACCTATGCGGCGGAGTGA
>PQAP01000131.1 GCA_003105265.1 candidate division GN15 bacterium
CCCGGCAACGACGTCCTCAACGGCAAGGTGACGCTGCCGCTCATCTACTCGCTCAAGCAGGTGGGCGAGGCCTCGAGTCGCGAGATGATCGAGCGGCTCCGGCAGAAGCGCGACCACGACACCTTCAAACGCGTCTACCAGTTCATCTCCGAAAACGGCGGGCTTGACTACGCCTATCGCCGCGCCGATGAACTGTGCCGTCAGGGGCTGGAGTCGATCAGGCCGATCGAAGCGTCACCGTATTACGACTACCTCGCCGAACTGGTCCGCTTCACGTCCGCCCGCGTTGCCTGAATCTCTCTTCCTGCTCGGTCACCTCTTTCCGCTGGAGTTCCGCGCACTTTCTCCGTATCATCACAAAGCTCGACCGGGATGTTAATGGTATAAGCAGATAGCATGTTCGGACTGAAGGACTTCTCGATCAATTTCCTCACCGGCGCGCCGGTACTTGTCTCGCTGGCGCTGGTGGGACTCCTCGCTCTCGCCGTCTTCCTGTATTACCGGACCAACCCGCCGCTGCCGCGATTCTGGCGGGTTTTGATGGGAGCTTTGCGCGTGGTCGCGGTGCTGTCGCTTCTGGCGATGCTTCTCGAACCGGTCATCAGCTATGTCCGCGACTTTGAGCGACCCCGGCGCATTTCAATCCTGCTCGACCGCTCCCTGAGCATGGACCGAGTGGAATCGAATCTTTCCCGCCGCGCCCGGCTGGACTCACTGCTGTCATCGGAGTCGTTCAATCGTCTCAAACAGACGGCTACGGTGACGCCATTCTACTTCGGCGGCAATATCACAACGGAGCAGGACAAGGTGCAGACCGACCGCACCGCGCTCGGCGATGCCCTCTACGATCTCAAGGCGAGACAGATGACCGAGCCGGCCGATGCCTGGCTGTTGTTCTCCGACGGCAAATCCAACAGCGGCCGCACGGTGGCCGAGGCAGCTGCGACGATCGGAATCCCGACCACCACGATCGACATGGCGTCATCGGCGGCGGCGTTCGATGTCGCGATCGAGAATGTCGATTACAACAACGTGCTGTTTGTCGGGCAGCCGGCGGAGATCAAAGTCCGTATCGGCTGGCGCAACGCGGCGGGGAAGACTGTCCGGCTCAGTTTACTGGGCGGCGACGGCGCCGCGCCGACTGCGGATTTCCCGATCACCGAATCCTCGGGCAAAGCCGACATCACGCTGAAGTATATTCCGACCCAGCCCGGCCAGCGCCTGCTGCGCGTGAGCATGCCGGCGCTTCCGGGAGAAGAATCGGATCGCAACAACAGCCGGACGATATCGGTCAAAGTTCTCAAGAGCCGACTGCAGGTGCTGATTGCCACCGCGCGCCCGGATTACGAGATCGGCTTCCTGCGCCGCCAGTTACTGCGGTCGGATAATTACGGCGTCGACCTCTGTGTCACCGGCCCGCGCGAAGGGAATCTATCGAAACGGTTTCCGTCCTCGCAAACCGAATTGAACCGCTATGATCTGGTTGTGCTCTATGACCCCGACCCCTCGGCCTACGAGCGCGTCGCGCCGCTTCTTAAATCGTATCTGTCCGACAAGGGCGGTGCGATCTGGGTGATGATGGGAGAGCAGTTCGCCGCGCAGGGACCGGTGAAATGGTTCAACGACCTGCTGCCGTTCTCCCAGTCGACCCGCAGCCCGATACAGTATTTCGATTTTCAGGGGGAGCCGTCCGAAAACGATCTTTTCCATCCGGCGGTCCGCCTGGCCGACAGCCGCACGGCTATCCGCGAGGCATGGAACAACCTCCCGCCGTTCAAATCGCTGGTTCGCTGCGATGTAATCGATCCTAATTCCACGCAGCTTGTCTACGCCGCTTTGCCCTCGCTGCCGAATGCGCGGACGCCGATTATCGGTTACCGCCGGTTCGGCCCCGGGAAACTCCTGGCCTGCGCCGCGCTGCCGTTCTGGCCATGGGGGTTCCAGAGTATCGGGATGGGCGGCTCCGACAGCGTTTATGTCTCGTTCATCAACGGCACTGTCCGGTGGCTGACCACGCGCGATGATTTCGACCCGATTCGCGTCACGCCGGAGAAAGAAGTGTTCTCGCGCGGCGAACCGGTTAAATTCGATGCCTACGCTTACGATCAGGGTTACCGCCCGATTCCCGGCGTGACCGGCACAGTGACATTGAAAGAATCCAAGAGCGGTGTCATTCACGATGCCGATATGGTGGAGCGCTCCGAGGGTCGGCTCGATGCCTCCTTCGACCAGATTCCGCCCGGCCACTATAGCTTCACCGCAACTCTTTCGCGCGATGGTCAGGAGCTGAAGAAATCGGAGGGTTCGGTCGCGGTCGAGGAATTCTCGCTCGAGGAATACGATCAGAGCGGCGACCCGGCGGCGCTGGCCTCGCTGGCCCGTCTCACCGGCGGCAACAGCTACACTTATAGCCAGTTCTCGGATGCAGTATCTTCGATGAATCTCGCTCCCGTGCAGGAATCGATTACGGGGGAAATCGTCCTCTGGAATAAATTCTGGCTTCTGGCGCTGTTTGTGATCTGCCTGTCGGTGGAGTGGGTGATCCGAAAACTTCAGCAGCTAATCTAACTTCTTCTCGATTGCCTTGTAGGTTTCCATGACCGGCCGAAGGTCAATTCTCTCGGAGAGCGCGATTTTTTCATCGCACAGATTCTGAACGACCTGCCGTATCCTTTCGGCGCACTTGGCGATCATTTCGACCTGCCGCTTCTGCTGCGGGGCGAGCGAAGATTCGTCCATGAGCAGGAACTCCGTATACCCGATAAGGCCCGCCAGAGAGTTGTTGATCTCGTGATTCATGCTCAGGCAGTGCCCGATATACGGCTTGAGCGCTTGAAATAACGCCAGATCCTCGGCCAGGGCAGTGTGGTCGAGCGTCCCGGCTGCAGTTTTCTCCGACTTGGTATTACTCATGCGGTAATCGCTTGTTCTTCTTTCATATATCGACACAAAGTCACACCCACTTGATTTATTTGATTTTGCCGGTGGTCAGCCCGTTGCTCGTTCCGGCCGGTCTTGTCCGCCGAAGGCGGATGTGACCTGCCGGTTACGCTACAACAAAACTTCCCAATTGCAATTCCCTGCCGGATTTCTATATTCCCGTCACGTACACGAAGGGAAAGGACCTATGAAAGTCGCGGTAATTGGAGCCGGTTTGATGGGACGTGCCGCCGCGTTTGATCTGGCGCGCGCACAGGGAGTGGAAAAAGTCGGCGTATTCGATATCGATGAACAACTGGCCAAAGAGATAGCCAATAAATACGGCGACGGCAAGGCGGTCGGCGCCAAGCTGGACGCCGGAGATGAAGCGGCCGCGACCAGAGCGCTGACCGGCTACGATGCCGCCGTCTCCTGCGTCACGTACAAATTCAATCCGGGTCTGACGCGCGCGGCAATCGCCGCAAAGTGTCATCTCGTTGATCTGGGCGGCAACAACGATGTTGTCAACGCGCAGATCGAGATGGATGCCGAGGCAGAGAAAGCCGGCGTGATTATTGTCCCGGATTGCGGCCTTGCTCCCGGCATGGTGTCGATCATGGTCGCCGATGGAATTGCCAAGCTCGACAAGGCGCAGTCGGTCAAGATTCGGGTCGGCGGCTTACCGCAGTCGCCGCGTCCTCCGCTCAATTATCAGATGGTGTTCTCCGCCGAAGGGCTGATTAACGAATACTGGGAACCGTGCGTTATCCTCGAAGACGGCAAAAAAAAGACGGTCAATCCGATGACCGGGCTGGAGCTGTTGGCGTTCGACGGCATCGGCAAGCTTGAGGCGTTTTACACGTCGGGCGGAACCTCGACTTTACCGGACACCTACGAAGGGAAAATTGATTTCCTCGATTACAAGACAATCCGCTATCCGGGTCACTGTCAGATATTCAAGGCGATGCTTGAAATCGGGCTCGGGTCGCGTCAGCCGGTGAAGATCGACAATCAGCCGATTGAACCGCGCGCGGTGTTGAAAGCGGTGCTTGACAAGAATCTCAGTTTTGGCCAGCCGGACCTGGTGCTGGTCAGAGTTGAGATCGAGGGTGAAAAGGACGGCGCACTCAAGACGATCATTTATGAGATTGTCGACCGCCAGGATTCCAAGACCGGTTTGACTGCGATGATGCGAACCACGTCATTCCCGGCGGCGATTATCGCGTGGATGGCGGCGGGCGGGCAGATCACGGCACGCGGCGTGAAGCCGCAGGAGATCGCGGTGAACCCGTCGATCTTCCTGCCGCAGCTCAAAAAACGCGGGATACTGCTGACGATTAAAGAGTAGCGGAAGACTTTCTTGAATGTCATTCCCGCGCAGGCGGGAATCCAGCCTCCAATCGTCATTGCGAGGAGCGTAGCGACGAAGCAATCTCAGTTCGCTGCGTTGATGTTGTGGCAGGTCTTGATTTCGCGCCTCGCGGAGTTGTGACCTGCCACTTCGTGCGCGGCACGTTCCCTCACGTGCCGGCGAAACACGTATCGTCATTGCGAGCCCGCTTCGGGCGTCGCAATCTGTATGGACAGTGCAGCGGCAATGAGGTGATATGAGTGAGACTTCCGAACAAGATGGACCGCACAAGCGGGCAGAATCATTCTCAATAGATCGACTTCGAATAGCCCAGGAGATCCGTGATTACCACCACAAGGCGTTATGGGAGGAGGAAAAGCATTTCACGTGGTTTCTTTCGATTCTTCTTTCGTCGATAGCTCTGATCACGACAACGGACAAGATCGAACCACATCCGAAGATTATCTGTGCCGGCGTCCTCTCCCTGCTCGGCGTTCTGATATCTCTGCTGGCACTACGGGTTGTGCGCAACGAGAGCAGGAATTTCCAAGTTGCCCTGCATCGGTTTGTCGCATGCTATAATCAAGTGTTCCCGGATATCCCATTGCCAATGGTCGGTGCCACTGAACAGGCCAAATCAATGCCCAAACGATTGCAGGCCGCGCTCCGCGGAGACGTAAGTACGCGAGAAGCATTCCAGTGGGTGTTCCGTCTTTTCCTACTGGTTTTCAGCTTGGCCATTTGCGTGATGGTTTGGTGGATTCTGAGTGAATGACGGATCGCCTATCATAGCCGACACCTACTGACTACGTTTTCGATGTCGGATTGAATCAATTCCTCTCCCACTGCGCATAGGTAGAGCGGGCACTTGATCTCGCAAGCTGAGGGCAGGTGGCAAATGGGTCCCCTATATGAATTGCCTAAAACGAACCCACTAACTCATTGTGCGACAATGAAAGGTGCCAAAAATCGAACCCAAACGAACCCAAACCGAAGCCAAATCGTCAGGCTGAGCGAAGCCTGCCCCAGAGGTTCATCTGGGGTCGAAGCCCACGAGATCAGATGGAATGCAATAAATGAAGAAGGCAGGTCTGAAACAGACCTGCCCTACATCGAGAAGGTGTTTTGTCTACCGCGTCTGCAACTGGTGCTCGGTCGGAATGGTGTCGGCGGCGATCCCTTTCATCGGTTCGCCCAATCCGTGCGAGTACTCGGCGATCAACCCGTAATCCTGCCAGTGCGTGGTGGCGGAAACGATCGCTTTCGCCCGCTTCTCCGGATTACTGGACTTGAAAATGCCTGACCCGACAAACACCGCCTCCGCACCGAGATACATGCACAGCGCTGCATCGGCCGGTGTCGCCACACCGCCCGCCGCAAAATTCGGCACCGGCAGTTTGCCGGTCTTGGCTACCACGCGCACCAGATCGATCGACACCTGGTTCTCTTTCGCCGCGCCATACAGCTCTTCGGGCGACATGACGGTCATCGCTTTGAGTGCCGAGCCGATTTCGCGAAGATGCTTCACCGCCTGAGAGACATCGCCCGTGCCGGCTTCACCTTTAGTGCGGATCATCGCGGCCCCTTCGGAAATGCGGCGAAGCGCCTCACCGATATTGCGGCAGCCGCAGACGAACGGCACTTTGAACGGCCACTTGTCGACATGATACTTGTTGTCAGCAGGGGTAAGGACTTCGGATTCGTCGATGAAATCGATCTCCATCGATTCGAGCACGCGCGCCTCGATAACGTGTCCGATGCGGCATTTCGCCATGACGGGAATCGTTACCGCGCGCTTGATCTTCTCGATCACATCGAGATCCGCCATCCGCGCGACGCCGCCCTCGGCGCGGATATCCGCCGGGACTCGTTCGAGCGCCATCACCGAGGCGGCTCCGGCCTGCTCGGCGATCTTGGCCTGTTCGGCGGAGGTGACGTCCATGATGACGCCGCCCTTGAGCATCTCCGCCAAGCCGACTTTAACTTTGTAGGCTTTATCTTCAAACTGTAACATGACTAAACTCCTGCCAAACTACCCTATACTATACAACGATTCTGCGAAAGCCGGGTTTCATGACACGGTCTCGCCCACGGCGGTAAGATACAAGGTCTGCATACACATGACAACTGTAGAGGCACCGTTATGAGAGGAAAACTGCAAGAGAAAACCGCATTTCCCGCGAGGGGAAATGCGGTTTGTATCTGTGACAAACGCAAGACCGGCTCAGCCGCGACCTTTGCGATACCGACCAAAGTTGTATTTGGCGAGCGCCTTCTTGAACGCCACTTCGTGCGTCATCCAGAACTCCTTCATGTCGCACTTGTTGGCGCGCTCACAGGCGCAGTTCCCCTGCTCGGTGCAGAGATTCAAATGGATCGGGCCGTCGATGGCTTCGATCACGTTCAGGAAAGAGACATCCTTCGGTTGTTTCGACAACCGGTACCCTCCCGTCACACCCTGGAACGACACCAGCACGCCGGCCCGGGTAAGGTCCTTGAGGATCTTGGCCAGGAATTCGCGCGGAATGCTCTCGGCCTCGGCGATGGAGTTGATCGA
>PQAP01000132.1 GCA_003105265.1 candidate division GN15 bacterium
TCGACAACGAAGCCGCTTGTGGCCTGGACGAAGCCATTTCGGGGACAGTATGCAGCGGATAGTGCAGCTTGCCCGTCCCGCCACGGAGGAGTATCTTCGTGTCCATGTATCCCGTACTCACGCTGAAACCTGACAAAGTCGCTTCGGTAGCATTCCACCATCCGTGGGTGTTTTCCGGCGCGCTCGGCAAACACGAGCCAATTGAGCATGGCTCGCTAGTCCATGTCGCCGATCCGAAAGGCAAAATCCTCGGCACCGGTACGTACTCGAATCGCGGGAGTATCGCCATTCGGGTATTTGATTTCGAGAAGACCGAGCTGTCAGATGACTGGTTTGTCAGGAGATTTCAGCAAGCACAGCAGCGCCGCGAGCTCATGGGCTACGGCGACGGCACCGACACGACCGCCTACCGTCTTGTCTTTGGCGAATCCGACGGCATCCCCGGACTGATCGTCGATCGGTACGAAAGTGTCCTGGTCATGCAGTTGTCGACAGCAGGTATTGAAAAGCTTCGGCCGGTGATCACTGAGGCCCTAATTCAGGCCTTTCAACCCGTGTGTCTGATTGACCGAAGTGACATGACCGCTCGTCAGGAAGAAGGACTGCCGGGCCGGACAGAGATCGTGCATGGTTCTGATCCGGGCGCAGTGGAATTCACTGAGTACGGCAACTGGTTTCTTGCGGAACCGCTGACCGGCCAGAAGACCGGTTTCTTCCTTGATCAGAAAGACCTTCGCCGCGAGATTCAGCGGTTGGCGGCTGACCGATCCGTCTTGAACCTCTTCTCGTATACCGGATCGAACGGTGTCGCGGCACTCAAGGGTGGCGCCAAGTCAGTGCACCATGTCGACAGTTCCGAACCCGCGCTTGCACTTTGCAAACAGCA
This sequence comes from candidate division GN15 bacterium, assembly GCA_003105265.1. Lineage (GTDB taxonomy): Bacteria > Zixibacteria > MSB-5A5 > GN15 > FEB-12 > FEB-12. Next base: position 887 of record PQAP01000132.1, read on the forward strand.
GTTTGACTTGAATCGCTTGGACTCATCGAAAATGACCACCGAGTGCGCCGATGTTTTCCAGTGGCTCGATGCTCACCAGAACGACCGCTATGACATGGTCATCATGGACCCGCCGGCGTTGATCAAGTCGCAGAAGGATATGGAGTCGGGTCGCAAGGCGTATCATTTCCTGAACAGAGCGGCGCTGCGAATCATGAACGATGGCGGCATTCTGGTCAGTTCCAGTTGCTCGGCGTTCTTCACCGAACCGGACTTCTCGTTTACCCTGCGGCGCGCTTCCGTGCAGGCCGAGACAACTTTGCATCCGCTCAGAACGGTCTACCAGAGCGCCGATCATCCGGTGCCCGTTTATTTCCCCGAGGCGGCGTATTTGAAGAGTTTCATCTGTCAGGTGCGGCGATAGGCGAGTCGCTCGTCTACCCGATAAACCGCTGCACCCAGACGAGATCGAAATCCTTCCCCCACTTGCGGCCGACCTTGCGGAACCGCCCGACTTCGACAAACCCGTGCTTCTGGTGGAATTTCAAGCTCTGCTCGTTGTGCGATGAGATGCTGCCGAGGAGATTATCCACCCCTATAGGCCGGACCAGTTCGATCAACTTGTTAAGCAACCTCTCCCCCAGCCCGTGACCCTGGTGTTCGGGGAGGATGAAGTAGGTGATTTCGGCCGTGCGCCTAATCGAGTCGGCTCCATGATACGGTCTGGCTTGTGCGAACGCGATCACTGCGCCGGTTTCAGTCGCGGCAACCAGAAACGGATGCGATCCACCCGCGTTGCGAAGTCTGTCATAGACTCCGCCTTCATAGGGCTTTTCTGGATAGGCCGCCATGCTGGTAGTGACAAAGTGGTTGAACAAGGTGTTGATCGCCTCGCGATCCTTGTCTTCGGCCGGGCGAATTGTGTATGGCATGAAAGCTCCTTCGCTAACCTGTCCTTCGCTAATCAACAGCGTAAGGACAGGGCGGTCAACCAATTCAGATTACGGTCGCTTCGGGTTGGTGAGTTGGCGTCGGTAATAGCCGATATCCTGCGCCTGCGGATTGATGGTGCGATATCGAGCAAGCGTGGCACTTGCTTCACTGACTCGTCCCGAAGCCAGCTGCGCGAGAATAAGTGATTCGAGCACGCGCGGGGCACTGGATCCCTTGTCGAGCGCCCGTTGAAAGTACACGCAGGCCGAATCACTCTGGCCGAGCCCGAAATACGCCGAACCCAGATTCGCGGCTTCTTCCCCGCCGCCCGACAGTGCATACGCTTTCTGGAAACGGACCAGCGCTTCCCGATCCCGGCCGAGACGGTACAGCGCGATTCCGTAGTTTGTCTGGACTACCGGATTGTCAGGTTCAAGCGGCTCACATTTGGAAATCACCGCGAGCCCCTCGGTATATCTGCCTTGCTTGTTCAGAATGCCGGCCAGCTTCAGAAGGTAGCGCGGGTTGTCCGCGCTGTACTGCACCGCTCTATCGAAGCAGACCAGTGCCGAATCGGTGCGGCCGTGCGCATTGTGTACCTGCCCCAGGTTGAACCAGGCAGTTGCCGAGGTTGGCACGACCGACAAGCGTCGGCAGAAGTACTTCGTCGCCAGGTCTTCGCGTTTCAACTGGTCCACCAGCATCGTGCCCCACGACAGCCCCCGGTTGGCCTCGTCGTAATCGGTCTGGTATTGGGGCGCCTGCCAGAGTTGATGGTCCAGTCGCTCTACTGCAATATCGGGATGCATCTTTTCATAGATGTTCGGACCGACACTCAAAATTGCGATCAGCAATACCGGAACGATCATGGCCGCTATCCGTGAGCCGAAAGCGGTCAACTCCGAAAAGCGATAGGCCGCCCAGATCGACAGCGGAATTCCGGCGAACGAGAGCAAATCCCAGTCTCGGGGAGCGCCGAGTTCCGGGTCAATCCAAAAGGCAGCCAGGCAGGTCAGCAGGGTGAGCAACCCGAGCAACTGCAGCTGCGGGTTTGGCTCTTCGGCAATACGCCTCCCGGTAACCGGAGTGACGATTAAGAACATCACGCCCAGCGGCGCGATCAACATACTGAGATTGATGACATCCACAAAATGGGCGATCGAGTAGGCCAGATACTTGTTGTCGGCTTCCGGCCATATCGGCACGAACGGATGGGGCAATCCGAGATGCTGAAGGATATTCGACATCTGCACAACGGCAACGATAACAAGCGAGCCAAGCGTGAAGAACCAGAGCGCCTGCCGATACGTCAGGACGCCAAACAGCTTGCCCGTCCTCGAATGACGCATCGTCACGGCCGCAATTGCGATGAGAACAAACGGGAGCGCTATGACATGGTAACCGAAACCGAGTATCGCGAGCGCAATCGGAACCCACACGCTTGTGTGGCCCGCGACGGCGCGCATCGAGAAATACAGCGTCCAGAGTCCGAGCGCCGTGACCCAGGTATAGTTCTCGATATAGCCGAAGAACAGAATTACTGATCCACTGCAGAGAGTGGCAGCTATGAGGAACCATCTGCGAAGCCAATCTTTTGTCAACAGTCCGGCAATACCGTAGATGGCCCAGC
>PQAP01000133.1:0-2244 GCA_003105265.1 candidate division GN15 bacterium
CCGGCGCGGAAGGGCTGGTTGTTATTTCCGACGGCTACCTGGTTCTCGTTGATTCTGTTTCGAGTTGCCGACTGGTGAACACGTCACTTGATTACAGATTGTTGGCAACCGATGTCGCGCGCGAGGAACTCGTCTTTGATGCCGGTCTCGCACCTGCTCACGTTCCGACAGTCACGCCGCTGTACGAGGATGGTGAACTCCGCATCTGTCGATATCCCATTGAGCCGCTCAAAGACCAGACAAGTCTTCCGAACTTCCGTCCATTGAACCCGGGTGGCGTTGAAATACGGTACTTGGAGTCGGAATACCGCGCTACAGACCTGTTACGGCGATTACAGCCGCTCGGGGTTTCGCTGGACTCGCTGATTGCCGGGGTGTCACGGGATTCTCTGATCGCTTACACATCAAAACTGGAGAGTTTCGGACCGCGCCCGGCTGGCTCGATGACGGACAGTCTTGCACGTTCCTGGTTGGCGTCAAAACTTCAAGACCTGGGCTACGACTCGGTGGTCGTGGATACCGTCGCCACGTACTACGGTCTGGCGGTAACGTATCACAATGTGGCCGCGTATAAGGTCGGCTCCAAATTCCCCAATCATCAGATAATCATCGGGGCGCATTATGATTCCCTCGATCCGACACCGGGAGCGGATGACGATGCCTCGGGATGCGCCGGAGTTCTTGAACTGGCCAGAATCATGAAGAATGTCGAGACTGATCTTACAGTAGTATTCGTGCTATTCGACGCTGAAGAACTTCAAATGGTGGGTTCCTCTTACTTTGCCCTTGAGCGGGTGCCTGTCAAAGATTCCATTCTGTACATGCTGAATCTCGATATGATCGGTTTTCGGGATAACGTTGATTCGGTCAAAGTCCATCACGGCACACAGACAGAGCTGAGTCTGCTGTGGATCCGGCTGGCCGATTCTCTGGTCGGAATCAAGGGGATCATGTCCGGACAGCGGGCAGCCGATCAGCTCCCCTTTGCTCAAATGGGTATCGAAGTGTCGTTTATCATCGAGCATGTCTTCAATACGTACTATCACTCTCCGCGGGACAGCACTACCTATCTCAACTTCCCGTATATGACCCGTCTGGTGAAAGCATCGCTCGCGACCGCTTACACGGTGGCGGTGACATCCAGACCGAGGCCCGTCCTGGCATTTGACTTCCCCGACCGACGGCCACTGTGGTTCTCGCCCGGCCGTNCGGACTCGTTTGACGTGACGATCACAACTNCTTACGGTGGAGCAGTCGTGCCCGGCACACCCGCCCTGCACTGCGCTTTCAACAACCAGCCATATGATACTATCCCTCTCATTGCGGTCGGAAGCGACCGCTATCGGGCTGTTTTCACCACCGACACGTGCAATTCTGTCTGTTCATTCACCGTTACCGCACAGGATACCACCGGCCGTTGGTTCTGTAGTTCAGGATCCGACACTACGCCTCACCGGGCGCTCGTGACCAATGATCATGCGACGCTGTTAGCGGATAATTTCGAGATTAGCAGAGGATGGTCGATTGCCGGGACGCGGGAACGGCAGTTCGGTGGCTGGGAGAGGGGCGCTCCGGCCGGGAACGGTCTCAGGGGGGACCCGACTAACGACTATGACGGCTCCGGCCAGTGCTTTCTGACCGGGAACGGACCCGGCGACACGGACGTATACGGCGGATATGTGTATCTCACGTCTCCCGTGTTCTCACTGCCGGGACGCGAGGGGCTGATACACTGTGCCGTCTGGTTCTCCAATTACAAGGGATATCCACCGTTTAACAGTCCAATGCGCATTCGGCTATCCAACGACAGCGGCCTGACATGGGTAACCGCAAAGACCATTCAGTATGGCTCACCGGCCGCCGGTGGATGGTTTGAATATGAATTCCTGACTCGTGACCTTCTGCCGGAAACCGACAAAATGCTACTCAGGTTCGACGTCTTCAATCAGGGCTACAACGAAATTGTGGAAGCGGCCGTGGATGATGTTCTCATCCTGGGGTTCAGGTGTGATACATCGAGCTGCTGCCGCGGCAATGCCGGAAACGTAAACCTGAGCGGTATAGTCGATTTGTCGGACCTGAGCGCCCTGATCAGCTATTTGACCGGTGGCGGTTATTCTCTGCCTTGCGAGCCGGAGGCAAACGTTAACAGCAGTGGCATCGTTGATCTCAGTGATCTTAGCGCGCTGGTCAGCTACTTGACCGGCGGNGGNTATNTTNTNCCGNCGTGCNNTTAGANNGTCC
>PQAP01000133.1:2279-3092 GCA_003105265.1 candidate division GN15 bacterium
ANNNCNNNNGCGTCTCNANTCAATCTGTAAGAACNGCCGGTCATCCTGTGACTTATGGAGCAGCAACAAGTGCCGTGGAGAAGCTTACAGGAGACCCCTTATGCCATCGAAAAACGTGATTTTCCGAGCAATTCATCTATTTACCATATCGTTAGCANTTATCGCTACCCTCTTGCTGCCCTGCGTGGCGGACTGCCCCCCGGAACTTGCCTTTTCCAAAAGCCCGCAAACGCTGGGAGTTCTCCGTACTTTCGCGCTGGATATCGGCGATGTCGATCACGACGGCGACAACGATGTCTTTGTGGCCAGCTACCACGATAACTATTTTGGTCCTTCGCAGCTCTGGCTGAATGACGGTGACCGCACTTTTTCTCTCAGCCCCCAGGGCTTTCCGCTGTCGGATGTTCACGGCGTTGCCATTTGCGATCTCAATGGCGACACTCACCCGGATATATTCCTCATAAGCCAGGCGAGCTCGAGCAAAGTGTTCTTCAATGACGGTAGCGGCACGTTTTCGGCGGGTTCACAGAATATCGGGCTGGGCTCGAACAATCCGTTTCAAATAGAAATGGGAGATATCGACAACGATAACGACCTCGATGCTCTCATCGCTACCGGGGTGGGCATTCAAGTGTGGCAGAACGATGGTACCGGTGTTTTCTCGCTATCCACCACCCTGGCTGCCGGCAGAGTCGGTTGCATAGGTGTAGCCGACGTCAACGGTGATACATACCCGGACCTCTTCGTCGCCTTTATCGATCAACCCGATGAAGTCTGGCTGAACGACGGCTCTGGTGGATTCATCAACAGCGG
>PQAP01000134.1 GCA_003105265.1 candidate division GN15 bacterium
GGTCCTTCAAAACCGAGCGAGATGATGCAAATGACATGATATTCAGGCGGGATACCTAGCGCCGCTTTGAGCTTTGGGGCATCGTATCCGGCCATCGGATGTCCCATCAAACCCTCCTGGACCGCCGCTAATAGAAGCGACATCACCGCCAGTCCGCACCCGAACTGGTAGTACTGCACCGGATCATCTTCGCGGTTGTAATCATCCTGCGGGCGCGAACAGACGGCGATCAGGATCGGCGCTTTGAGCGCCCAGAGATTTCCGCGCGACAGCGCCTCTCCGAACTTTTCTTTCTGCGCCGGGTCCGACACGAACACGAATTTCCACGGCTGATTGTTGTTGCACGACGGCGACCAGCGGACGATTTCCAGAATTCGATCCAGTTTCTCTTTCGGCACCGGGTCCGGCCGATAGGACCGCCAGCTGTGCCGCTTGAAGAAGATGGAATCTTCCATATGCGCTCCTTGCGAGACGGCTCGCTGTTATTGTCGAAGAAACGCGAAATCCCGGTCAGGAGTTCACTGCTACGGCGGGCTTGAAATCGGGCATGCGAAGCAGCTTCTGCTGACGTTCGCGGATCATGGCTTCGGTCATGACAAAACCCGGTCCGACATTTTCAATCATGATCGAGGATGTTGCTGATGCAAAACACCCGGCCTTCTTCAGATCGCCGCCGGTCTTGAGATATTCGAACGTGAACCCGGCCATGTACGTGTCGCCGGCGCCGGTCGCGTCGATCAGATCGACTTCGTACGGTGGAATATCAATGAATTGTGTGCCGTCATATATCACCGACCCCAGTTCAGCCAGCGTGACTATCACGATTTTCGGCCCCCACGACTTAATTATCCGCGCCGCCTCATACGGGTCTTTCCGGCAGTCGATGCCGGTCAGCACTTTGCCTTCGAGTTCGTTGGGCTTGACGATGTCGAATTGTCGCAGAGCGCCCTCTATCCCCGGTTTCTTCTCATGGTAGATTCGGCCGGTTTCATCGGCGTTGCGCAAGAGCCCCTGCGGATCGCAGAAGAACAGTCCGGAGTAATGCGCCCGTATATCGCGAATGGCGTCAAACGACACCTCTCCGAGTATCGGCCCGATCAGTACGGCTTCCGATTCGCGCAGTGAATCCATATTGAGCCGCTCGATATTCGCCGCCCGTCCCAGCAGGTCGAGCGTCCGGTTGCCGAACGCGTCGTAATAGACCAGCGAGAAACCGCCGGTTTCCGGCGACGGGTGAATTTCCGGCTCGATACCGAACTTCTTCAGATCGGCGACAAACTGCGATTTGAAATCGTCCCCTACGGCGCCGACCAGCCGGACCGGCACACCGAGTTTCGCCAGCACCAGCGCGGCATTGGTCGAACAGCCGGACAGAATCCGCTCTTTGGTGTCCACCCGTGGTGTCTTAATGTAGTCGTAAACCGGATTGCCGATTGCTGAGATCATCGATACTCCATTACGAGGAATTCGCCCGGACAGTCGCCCGGCTCACACTTCGCGACGGTTTCCCAGTATTTTCTTAGCGTAGACCAACCGCTGTATCGCCGTGATGAACGAGGTTAGCCCGACTATGATCAAGGCCAGCTCCAGCCACCCGCCGCGCGGCCATTTACCGCTGGGGAAGAAGTGCTCGAGCACCGCGCCGACCATGATCAAAATGAATTTTTCCATCCGCCCCATGATTCCCACCGCACAGTTGTCAATCTTGCCGATCGATTCCGCTGCCGCCCGCGTGTAACTGGCGATAACCATCCCGAACAGGGCGAACAGCCCCCACCCCGGATTCAGCACCTTGGAGAGCACCATACCGGCCAGAATGAAAAACTCACCGTACCGGTCAGAGACATGATCCAGCAACCCGCCGAATACTGTCCCCAGATTCCCCGCCCGCGCGGTGGAACCATCGAGCATATCGGTCAGCGACGTCATCAGCATCCAGAAGACACCCCAAAGCATTTTCCCCTGCCAGAAACAAACTCCGGACACCGCGGCGCAGATCAGCGAGACGCCGGTAAGGAAATTGGGTGTCAGCCCAAGCTTCAGACACATATGTCCCAGCACCAGGGAAGACCGCTCGTAGAATTCACGCTTGCGTTGATTGATGCTCGTCAATGTTTACCGTCTCTCCTTAGACAATTGAGGCGACAATATATGTGCTCATTTCCGGTCGGTCAACCACGACCGCTCAACTTCGGAATATATCCCCGCCCGGCTCAGTTGCTTGTGAGTTAAAGAGTTACTGACCACCTAAGCGGTTGACTTTTGGCTCGTTTGGGGGAATATTCGCCCGCATGTTTATCGACTATGTCGAAATCGAAGTGTTTGCCGGGGATGGCGGCGCCGGGTGCGTCGCGTTTCGACGGGAGAAATATGTCCCGAAAGGCGGACCCGACGGCGGCGATGGCGGCTGGGGTGGCGATGTCATAGCCGTAGCCGATGACAACCTTTCGACCCTTCTGGATTTTCGCTATCGCAAGACCTACCGCGCCGAACCGGGTGATCCCGGAAGCGGCAGACTCAAGACCGGCAAGAATGGTGCGCCGATCCGTCTTCGCGTCCCGGTGGGCACGATCATCAAGGACCGCTCGACTGAGCAATCACTGGCTGATCTGGATGTTGCCGGGAAGCAGGAGATACTTGCCCGCGGCGGCAAGGGCGGGCATGGCAATGCCTTCTATAAGACCGCGGTCAATCAGGCGCCTCGCAAAGCGCAGGATGGTCAGCCGGGGGAGTCACGCAAGCTGTCGCTCGAGCTGAAACTGCTCGCCGATGTCGGTTTGGTCGGCCTGCCGAACGCCGGCAAGTCAACCATCCTCGCTACTTTCTCGGCCGCTCGGCCCAAAATCGCCGATTATCCGTTCACGACCCTTGTTCCCAATCTCGGAATCATCAAGCTGCGGGAGTACAAGTCGTTCGTCATGGCGGATATTCCGGGACTGATCGAAGGCGCCTCGCAGGGGAAAGGACTGGGCATTCAGTTTCTGAAACACATCCAGCGCACCCGCGTGCTGGTGTATATCATAGACATCAATGAGCCGGATATTCTCGCCACCCGAAAAATCCTCGAAAGTGAACTCCGCACGTTCGACAGCCGTCTGCCCGACCGGCCGTCGCTGGCTGTTGTCACCAAGGCGGATACCGTCGATGACAAGCGGAGAAAAGCGATTTCAAAAGAACTCCCGGCCGGTTATATTATTCTTTCGGCCGTCACCGGATTCGGCGCGGACGAGTTTTTGCAGGAAATTGAGCGTACTCTTGACCAGACCCATAAATCAGGACCAGTTGACTGACATTATAGCCCTGCTTTCCGTACCGGGGATAGGCAAAGGGCGATACCGGCGGCTGGTTGCGCAATTCGGCTCGCCGTCAGCAGTACTGTCCGCCCGGCCATCGGAGTTGGAGGCGGTTCCGGGGATCTCCAGTGCCCTCGCGCTCGCTGTCAGGAAAGACGCCGATATCCAGTCCGCTCAGGATATGGCCGCCCGTATTGCCAAGCTCGGCTGGGCCATTCTTACCCCCGAATCATCGGAGTTTCCGCCCTTGTTGAAAGAGCTGCCGGATGGGCCGGTCCTTCTTTTCCGTATGGGTGAACCGACACCGGACGATGCCCGGCTTGTCGCTATCGTCGGTACGCGCCACCCCTCGGAAAAAGGGAAGCGCTTCTGTAAAGCGCTCTCGACAGAACTGGCGCAAGCCGGCGTGACGGTTGTCTCCGGGATGGCCGAAGGCATCGATTCGGCGGCACACGCCGGGGCACTCGAGGGCGGCGGGAAAACCATTGCGATCTGGGGAACTTCACTCGACATCGTCTATCCCTCCGGCAACCGTGCGCTGGCGCAGAAGATTCTGGCGAATGGAGCCGTCTACTCCGAATATCTCCCCGGCACCGGTCCGGAGAAGGCGTATTTTCCGGAGCGTAATCGGATCATCTCAGGTATGTGCGAGGCCACGATAGTCGTGGAAGCCGGGCTGAAATCCGGTGCGCTGATTACCGCCGACGCCGCCCTCAATCAGGGGCGCGACCTGTTCGCAGTGCCCGGCTCGCCGGACGCCGCCATGAGCGTCGGCACCAATCACCTGATCAAGAAGGGCGCCCGACTGCTCACTTCCGTTCGGGATCTGTTCGATGAATTGCCCCGCCTGACGGGCAAAATCGTGGCGAAGCAGTTTGCCGCCATGCCCGACCTGACCGACGGGGAGAGGCAGATGGTTGACCTGCTGGCGGATGGACCGATGCAGCTGGATCATCTCTCCCGGTTGACAAACCTTCCCGTTTCCGATCTCATGTCCTTTCTACTCGCGCTCGAACTCAAGGGTGTGGTGCAGGAACTGTCCGGAAAGAGATTTGCACTTAACGCAGGCACCGTGTGATCAAGAAGACCGCCAAAATTGTCAATAAGCTCGGCTTGCACGCGAGGCCGTCGGCGATGCTCGTCACGGCGGCATCCAAGTACAATTCCGAAGTGTTCTTCACCAAGAACGGCCTTCGGGTAAATGGCAAATCGATTCTCGGCGTTATGATGCTGGCCGCTGAGATGGGCTCCGAATTGCTGATCGAAGTCGACGGGCCGGATGAAGAGCAGGCCCTCAGAGAGATTCTCCAGGTGATCGAGTCCAGGTTCGGTGAAGGGGAGTAATATTAATCTTGCCAAGCCGGTCCGCCCGGTATAAGCTCTTGATACGTCATAGTATCGTCTGATTATGGTAACCGGCCCTACACAGCGCAGACAAATCAAGGGAGTGGGCGTCTCTCCCGGCATCGCCACCGGCGTCGTCCGCATCCTTCGCGCGGGCGACCTCCGTGTCCCTGAAATACAAATCGCGCCTGCCCGGATTTCGCATGAGATCGATGCCCTTGATCAGGCCATCGCGGTGACCGTTGCTGAGCTTCGCCGCCTGCGTGATGCTGCCGCCCGTAAGATGGCGAGCGCCGTGGTCAAGATATTCGATGCCCAGTTGCTTATCGCCGGCGATTACGAATTCCTCAAGCAGGTCAAAGATGAAATCGCCTCCCAACGCCGCAACGCCGCGTTCGTCTACAGCGTCATGGTCGACAAGACGGTTCTGCCGCTCCAGAAATCAGCCGATCCCTATCTCAAGCAGATGGTGCCTGATATCCAGGCAGTGGCGCGGCGTATCCTGTCTCACCTGAGTCAGCCCGGAGCCGAATCGGAGATCGAGCCGATGCTGACCGACGTGGTGCTGGTGGCGCAGAACTTTTCCCCAGGGGAAATTCTCGCGTTTCGCAATCGCCAGGCCGCGGGATTTCTGTCCGGCGAGGGCGGAAAGAACAGCCACATGGCGCTCATCGCCCGGTCGCTTATGGCGCCGATGATCGTATGCGAGGCCTGCTGGCTGAATGTGAGCGAAGGGCGGCGTATCATCCTCGACGGCACATCCGGTTTAGTGATTATCAATCCCACCGATGTCGAGTGGGCGGAATACCAGCGGCTAAAAAAACGCCAGGGTCCGGCGACCATCGTGCGGTTGAGCAAACTGGAGCGCATTCCGCCGGTCACGCTCGACGGGGAGTCGGTCGAGGTCGCGGCCAATCTCGAACTGCCGGGTCCGGTGGACGAAATTCTCGCCCAGAAGCGAATTCCGGTCGGCCTTTATCGAACCGAATTTCTCTACCTGCAGTCGGATGCGTTCCCCGACGAATCGGCGCAGTTCGACTACTACTCACGCATCGCAGAGACATTTGCGCCGACGACTGTCGTGCTGCGGACATTTGATATCGGCTCGGACAAGATGAGAGTCGGCGATTCGTTCGGCCACGAGGACAACCCGGCGCTCGGCTGGCGGGGTATCCGTTCGATGCTGGAGATGCCGGACGTATTCAAAGCCCAGATGCGGGCTATGTTGCGGGCCTCGACGAAGAAGAACCTGCAAATCATGCTGCCCATGATATCGGATCTCTCCGAATATGATCGCGCCCAGAAGCTGATTGCCCAGGTTAAGTTGGGTCTGAGGCGCGACGGAGAGCCGTTCGACGAACACATCAAGATCGGAATCATGGTTGAGGTGCCGTCCGCTGCCTTGATGGCTGACCTGCTGGCCTCGCGGGTCGACTTTATTTCAATAGGTACCAACGACTTAACTCAGTATACTCTGTCCGCAGACCGCGCCAATGCGAGAGTTGCCGGGTTGTACAGCACCTATCACCCATCGGTACTTCAACTTATCAAAATCACGGTTGATGCTTGTAAAAAGCACGGTAAACCCGTATCTATATGCGGCGAAATCGCGGGAGACCAGTTGGCCCTTCCGCTCTTTGTCGGGATGGGGGTGGGGCAGCTATCGATGAATCCCGCAAAGATTTACGATACGTGCCGCCTGGTGAAACAGATTGACTCCAATCTGGTTAAGCTACTGGTTGGCGCCGTGATGGCCAGTTCCTCAACTGGGGCCGTCACGCGCAAATTGGAAAATTTTAGAGAGGCATTGGATAAGAGTTAACTTTTTGACTTCTGCAGGGCAACGAATTTGGCACTTCTCGACGATGTTGAAACGATCCGCTCGGTTGATCCGGGCAACATGTATAACCTGATTTTCGATTTCCCCGAACAACTGGCCCAGGCGCTCAAACTCAGCGAGGGCTGGAATGTGCGCAAGACCGACTTCATCGATATCAAGAATATCGTCGTGGTCGGCATGGGCGGATCGGCCATTGGCGGCGACCTCGTGCGCTCCCTTTTGCTCGACCGGCTCCAGATCCCCTTCCAGATCTGCCGCAACTACCGGCTGCCGGAATTTGTCGATGACGAGACCCTCGTGATCGTCTCGTCCTACAGCGGCAATACCGAAGAGACCCTGGAAGCGCTGGACGACGCTCTCGCCCGCAAGGCCCAAATCGCCACCATCACCACTGGCGGCATGCTCGAAGAGATTGCCAAGCTCAACGACCTGCCTATCGCCTATCTTCCGACCGGCTATCCGCCGCGCGCGGCGCTCGGCTTCTCATTTGTGCCCGTGCTGATGCTGTTGGAAAAAATCGGTCTGATAAAGGGTGCCGGCAAGGATATCGCGGCGACCGTCAAGATGCTCGAGAAGAACCGCGAAATGTATATTGAGGATGTCCCGACCTCGGACAATCCGGCCAAGAATCTGGCCGAACGGATGCTGGCCAAGATTCCGATTATCTACACCGGACCGACGGTAACCGATACGGTCGGTGTCCGCTGGAAAGGCCAGTTCTGCGAAAATGGCAAGAATCTCACCTTCGTGAACCACTTCCCGGAATTCAACCACAACGAACTGGTTGGCTGGTCCGATCCGATCGGCCCGCATACGGAACACCTGATGGTCATCATTCTGCACGATGCCGGCGATCATCCCAAAATCACCCGCCGGATGGAGATCGTGAAGCAGATCATCGAAAAACACGGCATTGATGTGGTCGATATTCAGTCNTCCGGAGATTCGGTGCTGGAGCGNATGTTCAGCTTGATTCAACTGGGNGACTTTACATCGTATTACCTGGCNGTCGTCAACGATGCCGACCCGACGCCCGTCGAGGCCATCGAGACGCTCAAGAAAGCACTGGCGTAGCCGNCGCCGGANACTGTCGCCATGACCTCGACGATAACGAGAGACACGGCGATNGAGGAACTGGTTGNNNCCTGCCCCAAGGCNATCGGNCTGNTGATTGAGGAGGGGCTNCCCTGTGTCGTATGTGGAGAACCATTCTGGGGCACGCTGGGCGAGTTGGCCGCGTCCAAGGGTTGGACCGACGCCGCTATCGACGAGTTGGTGTTGAAATTGCGCCGATTCTGCGCTTCCGATTGAATACCGGAGCCGATTTACACGTCTGTGAGTAGAATGCTGAAAGACTGACCCAACGATGATAAGTGCCTTCCTGTTGACCCGGCTTCCCATTCTGCTTGCCCAAGCCGCCGAATCAGTCTCCCAAGCACCGCCGCCGACCGGCCCGCTCTTCCGCTTTGATCGTCTGAACGCCCTGGTGATCGTACTGGTCTTCTCCGTCGCCGTCCTCCTTTACACCCGTTGGGCGAAGCGGGGGATGAAGCTCTTCGTCCGCAAGATCGCCGGACTCGATGCCGTAGAGGAAGCGGTCGGCCGAGCCACCGAAATGGGGCGGCCGGTACTGTTCGTACCCGGTCTTCAGGAACTCGATGATATCCAGACAATCGCCGGTATTTCCATACTCGGGCGGGTGGCTCGCATCACCGCCCAGTACGAAACGCCCCTGGTCGTACCGGTGCGGTACCCATTGGTTCTGGCGGCCAGCCAGGAGGTCGTCGAGCAGGCCTATCGTGAGGTCGGCAAAGAGGATTCATACAACAAAGACACGGTCCAGTATGTGGCCGGTGAACAGATGGCGTTTGCCGCAACGGTCAACGGCATGATGATGCGGGATCATCCCGCTGCCAATATTTTCATGGGTGCGTTCTTCGCCGAGGCGTTGCTGCTGGCCGAGACCGGCAATGCCGCCGGCTCGATTCAGATCGCCGGAACGGCCCAACCCGAACAGTTGCCGTTCTTCATCGCTGCCTGCGACTATACGCTGATGGGCGAGGAATTGTATGCCGCTTCCGCGTACCTGTCGCATGAACCGCTCTTGCTGGGCGGACTCAAAGGCCAGGACGTGATGAAAGTGCTGATTATGCTGGCCGTGATCATCGGCGTGGTACTGGTCGCTTTCAACCTCGGCAGCACCTACGTGAGTTGGTTCCAGGTACGATGAAACGCACGGTCCCGCTCCTTCTCGCATTCTTCTCCGGCATCGTCATGGTGGTGGCCTTCTTTTGCCGGGAAGGCAGCGCCGTCGAAAATCTCTCGCAGGAGTTTCTTATCTGGTCGTCGATTATCGGCGGCTTCTCGCTCTTGCTCGGAGCCGTGTCGATAGTCAGGGTTCAGTGGAAAAACGTCGCCCAGCGGCGCTCCGGCTGGGGGTTCAGCATTGTCACGCTGGTAGCGGTGGCCTGTTCCGGTCTGCCCGCGGTTCTGCCGGTGAGCTGGTCGCCGTTATTCGGGCGCGGCACCGGCTCGATCTATGACTGGATTTTCGTGTATATCAGCACGCCGATGTCCGGCACGATGTTCGGCATTCTGGCTTTCTATATCGCCTCTGCCGCCTACCGCGCCTTCCGCGCCCGCTCGGCTGAAGCGACCCTGTTGCTGGTCACCGCCACACTCGTGATGCTCTGGCGCATTCCGATGGGCGAGGCCTTTCTCGGCAAGATCTCCTCGCACTTGGTCGACTTCATCAACACCTACATTATGCTGGGTATAAACCTCGCCGTTCAGCGCGGCATCATCATCGGCGCTGCGCTCGGGGCGGCCTCGATGTCGCTCCGTATTTTGCTGGGCATCGAACGAACCTACATGGGGCGGGGCTAGACCATGACCATCTGGCAGCGATTGTCATCGATCGATCGCCACTACATCTACCTGTTGGTGGCCGCCGCGGTCATATTCCCGCTGATTGTGCCGGCCCACTTCCCGATCGGTATTTCTCCGGAGGCGCGGCAGTTGTACGATGCTGTCGATTCGCTCCCCGAAGGAAGCGTGGTCCTGCTTACGTTCGATATGTATGCCAACAACCTCGCCGAAACCGAGCCGATCGCCCGCGCCGCGCTGTACCATCTTTTCAAGAAGAATCTCAAAGTCGTAACCGTGACTACGATTCCGTTCGGCGGGCCCTCGGTAGCCGAGCGGATCACCCGCGAACTGGCCGCCGAGTTCCATAAGACGTACGGCGTTGACTACGTCAATCTCGGCTACAAGCCCAACTACGTCTCGGTGCTGAAAGGGATGGGCAGTTCGATCGAATCGATTTATCCGACCGATAACTCCGGCACGCCGCTGTCTCAGCTTCCCCTGATGCAGAAGGTCAGGAATTACTCGGACATGAAATTCATCTTCGTGGTCGCCGACAACGGCATTGTCGACTACTGGATCTCGATCGTCCAGGCCCAGTACGGCATCCGCGTGGGATGCGGCGTGACCTCCGTCATGGCGCCCAAACTGTACGCCTATGTCGGTTCGGGCCAGATGACCGGGCTCCTGGGCGGGATGAAAGGCGCGGCCGAGTACGAGCAGTTGGTCGGCAAACCGGCCATGGCAGTCACCGGCATGGGCATTCAGTCGCTGGTCCATCTGCTCATTATTGCGCTGATTGTCATCGGCAACCTCGGGTATTTCATGGAAAAGCGCCGCCTTGCGAAGGTGAAGTCATGAGCGGGATAGAGCTGTTCCAGATCTGGATCATGGCTTTCTTCACGCTGGCCATCTTCTCGTTCCTTTACAAGGATAATCCCGTCTATCGCTTCGCCGAGCACCTCTACGCGGGCGCCTCGGTGGGCTACTACATCGGGCTGTACTGGGACACCGTGATCGTCCAGCAGCTCTGGGTACCGCTGACCAAATCGCAACTGCCGGAATACTGGCTCGCCATCCCCGGCATCATGGGGCTCCTCATGTTCTCGCGGCTATCCAGCAAATACAGTTGGATGGCCCGGATCGGACTGGCATTCATCATGGGGAACACGGCCGGGGTGTTTCTGCTGTCGCAGCTGCACGGCAACGTGATCGGCCAGATGCAGGGGACGATGACGCCTCAGGTTGCCGATGGTGTCCCGAATGCCGCGCTCACCGCCATAGTCGTGATCGGTGTCATTGCCACCTTGATCTACTTCTATTTTTCAAAAGAGCACACCGGTGCATTGGGCGTGACAGCCAAGGTCGGGATATGGTTCATCATGATCTCCTTCGGCGCCCATTTCGGGTACACCGTGATGGGGCGCATTTCGCTCTTGATCGGACGCGTGTATTTCCTGTACACCGACTGGCTCGGGTCATTCTCACATATCTTCTGACCCCGGCGCATTGCGATTTTTCAAGCTTTTGCTTTGGCGGTGAAGAAAGTATCTTGGCGGCATCATGAAGTCTCTGTTCTGTATCGTGGCGATTGGTCTGTCGCTTGCGGGCTGCGGCTACAATCCTGACACCGCCGTCTACGACACGCTGGCCAACCCCGACGGTTTTCCTCAACCTGCGCTCAATCTCATCAACGGGATCGAGAAGAATCAACTGGCCACCTACAACGCGATCACCGATGCTTTCAGCGAACTGTATTCCACCCGCCCCGATCTGCTCGACAATACTGGCTGGGAAAAGATCGTCTCCCGATTGGGGATCAAGTTTCGCATGCGGGCCGACAGCTTGGCTGCGCTCGGCATCACTCACTACCGTCACGCGGGCGAACTGTATACTCTGGCTGCCTTTGCCCGACCGCAGGATAACCAGGTACAGGAAAGGAGAGACCTTTTCGACGCCTGGGAGAAAGCCGTGCGCGACTCCGTTATCGACACCGGTCGGTTTGCCGACGCCAATAACCCCGGAATATCCGAGCGCCTCGCCGTCCTCAAGTACTTCCTGATGGGGGACAGCGTGCGTCGGCGCTTCGGTCAGGAATACCTCCTGCAACAGGTGCTGGACCTGGATTCGGTCGAGGCCGCGCTGAAGCCCTCATCGACCCATCCGCTTAAAGCGGTCGATCGCTGCTTCCTTGCCGTGATCGGCCTCAAAAAGTACAGCGGCAACGATCAGATCGTCACGTTCGCCGAACCCGAGGTGGATCTGATCGCCGCTCAGATCAAGCGCGAGTCCGGGCACTGGTATTCGGCCGAACTCTATTTCATTCCGCACGAAAAGCTGAGCGACGATTACTCCGTCGCGTTCCGCGTCAGCGAACGGGACAGCGCCGGCGGTGTTTCGCCCACGCCCGTCACGCTCGATTTCCGGATTCAGCCCGCCGCGTCGACCTGGCTGCCGGGCGAGATTTACGGCACCTATCGCCGTTTCTTGTGCGACGGCAGTCCGGTGCGCATCGAGGTCGGCCTGTATGCCCACCGGGGCGATCGCATCGAGTTCATTCCGGTACGCGAGACCGGCAAACCGCTCTACCAGTTGCCGCCTTCTGCGATGGCTTCGCAATAACCGCCTTGCCGCCCGGCGCCAAAGGGCATTCATTTTCGGGCTTGTCACAGCTATTCGGTTTGTCTACCTTGTCGGCGAACACGGAGAATTTGCCGATTGAGAGTCATTATTCCTGTCGCCGGATATGGAAGCCGGCTTCGACCGCATACCTATTCGACCAACAAGTCGCTGATCCACGTGGCCGGCAAGCCGATTTTGTCGCACGTGCTTGAGCCGGTTGTCCCCCTGCAGCCGAAAGAGGTGATCTTCGTCATCGGCTTCCGCGGTGAAGAAGTGCAGGAATATGTGGAGCGCAACTATTCCTTCAAGTCGACCTTCATCCGGCAGACCAAACTGCTTGGGCTCGGGTACGCCGTCAGCTTGGCGCTCGATGCCGTGCCCAATGAACCGGCGTTGGTGCTCCTCGGCGACACGATCGTCGAACTGGACCTCAGGAAATTCGTTGCCGCCGGCGACAGTGTCCTCGGACTGCACGAAGTAGCCGATCCGCACCGGTTCGGCATCGCCAATGTGCGTGACGGCCACATTCTCGGTCTGGAGGAGAAGCCCACCCATCCCAACGGCAATCTGGCGGTGGTCGGGCTGTACTATTTCCGTCAACCGGCGGCCATACGACGCGCTCTCGATCAGCTCCTGGAGTCCGGCCGCACCACCCGGGGCGAAATTCAGTTCACGGACGCCCTGCAGCAGTTGATTGAATCCGGCGAACGGTTCGTACCGTATCACATCGATTCATGGCATGATTGCGGCAAGCGCGAGACCGTCCTCGAAACCAACCGGTACCTGCTGGCGAAGATGCCGCTGCCGGCCCCAATCGAGGGCTCCAAAATCGTGCCGCCGGTATATGTCGCGCCCGACGCCCGCGTGACCAACTGTACGCTCGGACCGTATACCTCGATCTCCAGCGGCGCGATCGTGCAGAACTCAACCATTCGCAATTCGATCGTCTCACCCGATGCCCGGATTGCCGACGCCGTGCTGGAGGATTCCCTGATCGGCGCCAACGCCCTGGTCAGCGGCTGCACCGGGCGGCTCAATATCGGGGATTCGTCCGAAGTGATTATCACCTGACCTGTCAAATGACAACAATCATCATCAGCGCATAAGGAGTATGTGACATGGCTGGAGGAAACTTCCTCTTTACCTCGGAATCGGTAACCGAGGGACATCCCGACAAACTGGCGGACCAGATTTCTGACGGCGTACTTGACGACGTTCTCAGACAGGACAAGAACGGCCGCGTGGCGTGCGAGACCTTTGTCTCGGTCGGCCTCGTGGTCGTCGGCGGTGAAATTACCACCACGGGATATGTCGATATCAACGAACTCGTACGCGGTATTGTCAGGGAAATCGGTTACACCGAACCGCACCATGGGTTCACGTACAACACGTGCGCCATCCTGAACACGATCGGCTCGCAATCCCCCGATATCGCCCAGGGCGTGAATACCGGCGGCGCGGGCGATCAGGGACTCATGTCCGGTTATGCCTGCCGCGAAACCAAAGAGTTGATGCCGTTCCCGATCGTGCAGGCCCACAAGCTCTGTCGGCGACTCGCCGACGTGCGGAAGAAGAAGATATTGCCGTATCTCGGCCCCGACGGCAAATCGCAGGTGACGGTGGAGTATATCGATGGCCGCCCGGCGCGTATCGATACCGTGGTCGTGTCGTCTCAGCACACCGAGGAGATTCTCGACCGCTCCGGCAAGCGGATCACTCAGCGGGCGATCGATGAAATCATCGAGAAAGTCGTACTGCCGGTGACGCCGAAGGGAATGCTCGACAAGCACACCAAATACTACGTCAACCCGACCGGCAAGTTCGTGGTCGGCGGACCGCAGAGCGACACCGGCATGACCGGCCGTAAGATCATTGTCGACACCTACGGCGGCATGGCCTCGCACGGCGGTGGTGCCTTCTCCGGCAAAGATCCGACCAAAGTCGACCGCTCCGCTTGCTACATGGCCCGTTATATCGCCAAAAACATCGTCGCGGCCGGGCTGGCCGACAAATGCAACATTCAGCTCGCCTACGCTATCGGTGTGGCCAAACCGGTCTCGATGATGATCTTCACCGACAACACCCACAAGGTGTCGGAGAAGCGCATCGCGCAGTTGGTGCACAAACATTTCGATCTCACCCCCCGCGGGAT
>PQAP01000135.1 GCA_003105265.1 candidate division GN15 bacterium
CCCTGATCAGGTAGTACCACACGGACAGAAACAGCACCAGCCCAAGAACACCTGTCTCCAGCAGCACCCAGAGAAACATGTTGTGGCTGGTGACATGAATCTTTCCGTACGGCTCGAAATATCGAGACATGGCATCCCCTGCCGCTCCCATGCCTATGCCCATCGGATGCTCAACTACCACGCCGGCGGCTCGCCGGTATCCCTCGAAACGCGTGGTCAGTCGGCTGTCCTCGGCAATCGATTCGACGCTGGATATTGAATCCATCATGCGACCGAGCTCTTCCCATTGGGACCGCAGCACGAAACTGCCAATTGCGACCACTGCCGCCGCGCTGATCGTTACAACCGCCACCTTGAACCGATATCGACGGTACACGAAGAACAGCACCAGCGGGATGGAACCGATCAGCGCCACTACACTGGAGCGGGTCAGCGATGCAACGCAGGCCAGTACCGCGATTACTGCCACGGCCAGCCAACCTTCTCTCTTGCCCTTCAGCCACAGCCCGATCGCCAACCAGAAGACAACTCCGGAGCAGAGACCGAGATGGAACGGGCCGTTGAATAATCCAAAGGAACGGACCTTTCCGAACAACTGCCATGTATCCAGTCCCGCGGTATTGCTGGCGATAAGTGCATAATCGAAACTGGAGAGAACGAAGAACTGCTTTATGCCGTAGAGCAGGATCGGAAACGCCGCTATTGCAACGACCTTAATCAGAAGAAAGAAATCCTTACTATCCCGCACCGCCCGCAGACCGATTAACAGTCCGAGCATCTGAAACATCAAACTGCGGTATCCCTCTACTCCCGCCAGCCACGTGGGGACGTTGGGATGAAGTATCATCGCAAGACCGAGCAGCATAAAACCGAGAGTGAGCAGTTCAATTGGCCGGAATCTCTTTCCCGAAAGCAGATGCGTCAGAATAACCCATCCGCCGAGAAGTCCGACCGCCCCATCCGCCAACAGCGTAAAATACCGGCTGCCGAACAACACCTTGCCGAGATTGATATAGAGCGACAGCACGATCGCCGCCGACAATAGTATCAGCAGCGTATTCCTTCCGGCGGCCTTGTCTGTTTCAGCGCTCACTGATCCTGCTCCTGCATGAACCTTCCGGCACCTGCGGATCCATACGTTTGCTCGGCGCACCTGCGCCACGTGAACGACCTTGCCCACTCTTTTGCTTTTTCACCGAGAGCCCGGCGGTACGCGTCATCCGTGAGCGCGCGGGTCAGGTAGCCGGCGAGTTCGGTTGAATTGCCGGGTTCTATCAATAGTCCCGTCTTCCCATGGAGTACCACTTCCGGCACTGCGCCCGCTCGCGAGCCGATCGATGCCAACCCCTGCGCCGCTGCCTCGAGATACGCCAGGCCGAACCCTTCCACTCGTTTCGGATGTACCTCGCCCGGCATGCAGAATAAGTCCGCGCAACCATAGAGATTGCGCAATTCCTCGTTCGAAATGCCGGATATGAACCTCACTTCTGCTCCGCAGGTCGCCGCCAGGTCCCGGAGCTTCCGGGTATATGCTCTGTCCGATTCGCTTCCTACAATCATGTACGTCAGTTTCGCCTTCAGCTGATCGCTCAATTGAGCCACCGCTTTCAGCACGGTCTCATGCCCTTTGCGTTCATCAAGCCGCGCCACCGTCAGGATTACCCTGTTCCCCACCGGTATTCCCAACGAGGTGCGGACCTGCTCACTCTTTTCACCGGCCCCAAACCAGAAGGGGTCCACGCCCAGCTGCGTCACTCGAACTCTGGCAATATCGACACGCGGGCAATGTTGAATCAACAAGGACCTGGTGAATTCGCTATTGGTGAACACCACGGCAGCACGGTCAAAGAGGTCTCCGGTCCGCAAAATGCGGGCTTGCTTTGACGTTCTCAAGGCGAGAATCTCGGTGCCGTGCGCAGTGGCGACAAACTCGATCCGTTTGAGGTGGTTCAGGAAGGCGAGTGCCAGCGTGTACGATGGATCGACGGCATGCAGGATATCATAGTCCCGTCGCCGAGACTCGCGCCAGGTGCGCGCCACCACAAACGGGAGCCGACGAAAGTTATATGTCCCGGCACGATATCTTTCAACGGTGACAGGGTACGTTAACCTATCTGGAGCCGTCAAATCCTGGCCGAAATCCGGCGCCACCACTGTGACTTCGTGTCCAATCTCATGCGCCGCCCGCGCCAGTTGACATGAGTACGTGCCGATCCCGCCTCGAAAAGGTGGGAACTCATGGGTGAGCATGAGTATCTTCACGACACATCTCCTGCGGCTGCCCGACGCAGTATTGAAGAAATCGAGCGGACCGACTCATCCCAGTCGAACTGTGCCGCGCGAGTGCGAGCCGCTTCGGATATTGCCGTCCCTCTCTCCCGCATCATCGCCAGCCCAGCAGTGATTCCCTGTGCGAATTGTATCGGTTGCGCTTCTTCGACCAGTACCCCGGTTCCCGCGAGAACCTCGGGTATGGTCGACCGTCTCAATCCGACCACCGGCAGCCCCAGCGCTGAGGCCTCAATCAACGGCAGCCCGAACCCCTCGTACAGCGACGGGAACGCGAACACCGCCGCCTGCCTGTAAACCTCGATCAGTTCATCGATGCCGTGAGGGTCGGGCAAGAGCAACCTATCGTCACCGATACCGATCTCCCGCGCGTGCGTCAGTAGTGCGGCTATCGCCTTTTTCGGCCCGCCGATTACGAGCGCAAGGCGATTCCTGATTCCGGTCTCGAGCAGCAGTTTGTAGGCGTCAAGCAGCAGTCGGACATTCTTTCGGCTCGCGCAGGTCCCCACATAGAGTATGTGCCCTTCGGGGTCAATCGGGGTGCGATGCTGCGTCGCCCGGCGAAACGGTTCGCTTAGGCCCGGGTACACTACTGACACCCGCGCCGTCGGAAGTCCATATCGCCGCCTTACCTCATCAGCTATCGCCTGACTGTGGCAGATTACGTGAGCAGCTTCTTTCAGCGCTGATGCCAGGATCCAGCGGTATTTCACCGTGACCGACAGCCGGCTCCAGTTCTCATCCTCATAGTTCAGCGGGGCCATGTCCCAGACCGAGATCACACGCGGCACGTGGCACCTGATCGGTGGCAAGATCTGGCATGGCCACCAAAGAACATCGACCGGTAGTCTCCGTATTGCTCTCGGCACCGCCAACTGCGACCAGTAGACGCCCCCGCCCGTCGTCATCCTTCGGCTCACCGGCAGGTCCTGAAAAGAATCGAACGTACGGTCCTGAAACGGCTTTGTATGGACCAGATGCATGTCGCGGCTGAACCCTGCCCGCGCGAAACCGGCCAGCATGTCCCTCAGCGCGAGTTGCATGCCGCACCGCTCGCCATCAAGCAGGTCCGCACCGATAGCCACTCGTATTCGGGACTCGGATACCGACTGCCCATTATTCGACATCACCGCCGGTACTCCATTCGGACATCAACTCGCCAACACTGTGGTAAGATGTCTCCTGACCCCCACCACCCGTATGGCCAACACTATCAATTGTGTAATGATGAGAAATACTACAACCAGGTGCGGGCTCAGAATCGGAATGGCCACCAGCAAGAGCAGGAGATGAATGACCGCCGCCGCCACCACGCTGTAATTCGCATAACCGGAGTGACCCAATGCAGCCAGCAGCGGGTATCCCAACAGCGCCGATG
Organism: candidate division GN15 bacterium; assembly: GCA_003105265.1. Lineage (GTDB taxonomy): Bacteria > Zixibacteria > MSB-5A5 > GN15 > FEB-12 > FEB-12. Next base: position 3,668 of record PQAP01000135.1, read on the forward strand.
GCACCATGATGCAGGTTAGAATTGCAAACATACGCAGTAAGCTGGCGGAAAGCTCAAATCCCGCACCGTAAATCAGAGACACAATCGGATAGGCCAGCACGAAAACCAGGAGACATAACGCCGCGTTACCCACCGTTGCCGTGGTAAATATTTTGCGGTAAGCCCGCACGTCGCGGCTCTTGGACATGTACGGGTAGAGACTGTTGGTAAGCGGCATTTGAAGCGCTGTCATCGCCTTGAACAGTTTCTCCGCAGCCGAATAATAGCCGGCCGCCACGTTGCCGAGCACCAGCCCAACTACAAACGTGTTGCTGTTATCGTATATCGAGACACTGGCGCGCGATACAAAGAAATGCGCGCTCTCTCTCAGTCGAAAGACAAGAGTCGACCACGGTGGTATCCTGAGTTTGACCCCGAACTTCCGTATCACCAGGACCATCGAAATCGCCGATGCCGCCGCAAAGCCAAACGCATTCATCAGAGGCACATACAGATAATCCTCAGGTCTTCTGACCACGACAAAGATCAGAAGCGCAAACGCCAGCTTGGCCACCACGTTGAGAATTGTCACCAGGCGCATATGTTCCATGCCGGAAAAGAACCACGTCGGAAAATACGCCTGTCCCACCGTTACGAGATAAGAAATGAGAAACACAGCGTACTCGGAGCGGAAGCGATCTATCGCCATGACAAGTCCGACAAGGATGAGAAAGCCAATCACAAGCACGGCCGTTTTAATAATGGTAACTGAACTGAAAATCTCGTTGATCGTGTCGAGTCGGTCCCGGCTGAGCGCCACCGCGCGGGTGGCTGAGAGATCAAAGCCAACATCCGACAACATGACGAAATACATGTTGAAGGCCGCGGCAAACATCACCAGTCCGAACCGCTCCGCCCCCAGAACGCGCACCAGATATGGCACCGTGATGAGCGGCAGGATGTAATTCGCCGCCTGCAGTACCGAAAGGGCGACGACATTCGAAAACAGCTTCCGGCGTCCGTCGTGCCTGTATATCCCCGCAATGCGCTGTTTCAACCACACCATGAATCGACTCTACCTGGACCCCGGACGAGGATACCACAGTCTGTTCTCGGAGGCCGTGCTACCAGTCAGGGCGTAAATGGAATAAAGTCGCGGCGAAGACTCAACAAAAACATGACAGAAATGATGTGGAATAGCCCCCCGGTATTCGGAAGTCATATCGCGGTCGCGAAACAACATCCCTCCGCCCGCTCAAACGTCGGGCAGAGAAACAACGGTAAGCTCCTCTCTCAGTCTGACGCGGCAAAATGACGGTCAATCAAATCGCAAAAGATGTGACCAATCGTAATATGCATCTCCTGAATGCGGGGCGTCTCACTCGATGGCACAATCAGGCAGTGGTCGGCGTGAAACTGAAGCATGCCACCGTCGCCGCCGGTTAGAAGCACGGTCACCATGCCAATCTCCCGCGCCGCATGAAATGCCTGCAACACGTTGGCTGACATGCCTGAAGTTGAGATACCGATCAGCACATCCTCGCGGCGGCCGATTGCCGCCACCTGGCGCGCAAATACCTGCTCGAAACCGAAATCGTTCGCCAGCGCGGTCAGCGCCGATGTGTCGGTCGTCAGAGCCACCGCCGAGAGCGGCCGGCGGTCCTTTTTCAGGTAACGACCGGTCAATTCGGCGGCAATATGCTGGGCATCGGCAGCCGACCCGCCGTTTCCGCACAACAGAATACTCCCCTGCTTTTCCAGCCGCTCGATTATAACCCCCGCCGTCTGAAGAATCTTCGGCGTCAGCGAGCGCCGGGTCTCTTCAGCGAGCGTGATATGCACGTCAAAGACTTTGGCTACATAGTTCTTCATGACATCTACTCAGCAATTTTGAATGGTGAATTCGGATCCGATTCGTGACGGATCTCGTCAACCGGTTCCTTTTTCCCCTGCCCGGCATACAGCCGGTTGGGGGCATTGAACACGATGCCGTCACGACCGCCAATATTCTTGTAAGCGTGAACTACTCCCTCCGGGACAATCACTGCCGCCGGGTTGTCCTCACCGAAATCGAAATGACAGGTCCGGCCGAAGGTCGCCGAGGTGCGACGGTTGTCCCAGAGGTAGAGCCGGAAGGTTGATGGCCCGATAAAGCAGAAATAATCCGCCTGATCGGCATGCTCGTGCGGGCCGCGCGTGACGCCCGCCCTGGTCATCGATAGGTAGCTCATAACCGGAAAATACTCATTCGGAAGCTCATCGTGGCGGAATAATTCCGCCAGCCAGCCGCGACTGTCGTGAAAACGCTTCAGCTCCCTGATAATGACGCCGTCGATCTCGCAGTTCACTGTAGTAAGTTCTCCTTGTGAAGCGCCACAAACTCGTGCAAGGCCTGGCGGTAATCCCGCATGACGTTTATCCGCGCCTCTTTCAGCCGGGCGTTTTCGAGAGCTGAATTGGCGGGCCGTTTGGCGGCCCGTTTGAATTCCTCGGTCGTGCACGGCCGGACATTTACTGTCATCTTTAACTCGTCAAAGACATCCCGGGTAAACTCGTACCACGACACCGGATTTTCCGATGTGGAATGAAAGACCCCATACAACCCGCTCTGCAAAACCCGGTCGGTCTGGTGCACGATATCTATCGTGCAGGTCGGATTGCCGATCTGGTCATTCACTACCTGCAGCGGCGCGGCGGGTAACTGCCGGGCGACATGGTCCATCTGCTCCCGACCCAGCCGGACAATCGTCTTCACGAAATTCCGGCCGTTGGCGCCGTACACCCAGGCAATCCGGATGATAATGTGGTTATCGAGCATCGCACGGACCCGCTCCTCCCCCTCTAACTTGCTCCGGCCGTACGCCGAC
>PQAP01000136.1:0-823 GCA_003105265.1 candidate division GN15 bacterium
GTAGATCCACTCCCGCCACTTGATAATTATCCGAGAAATACGACATCAGGTCGCTGCCGAGTTGACCGCGGTGACCGGTGATGAGAATCCGGTTATTGTCCGGCATCGACATCCCTCAACACGCCAAGCAGGTATTTCTTGTACGAACTATCGCCGAGTTGGTCCGTAAGTGCCTTCATTTGGTTTCGATCGATAAATCCCATCCGGTAGGCGATTTCCTCGATGCAGGCAATTTTGTGCCCCTGCCGCTTTTCGATCGTCGCGATAAAGTCACCCGCTTCCAGCATGGACTCATGTGTTCCCGTGTCAAGCCAGGCAATGCCGCGGCCAAGCTTGACGACCCGCAGCTTGCCTCGCTGCAAGTAGACTTTATTGACGTCGGTAATCTCGAGCTCGCCGCGTCCGGACGGCTTGAGGTGTCTGGCGATATCGACCACGTCGCGGTCATACATATACAAACCCGTGACGGCATAATTGGACTTCGGTTTGGCCGGCTTCTCCTCGATTGAGACTGCCTGCCCCGCGTGATCGAACTCCACCACACCGTAGCGTTCAGGGTCGCTGACATAATAACCGAACACCATCGCACCATCGATGAACGTGCGGGCGTCGCGCAGAAAATCGTAAGCGCCGTAGAAGATATTGTCGCCCAATATCAATGTGACCGGATCATTGCCGATAAACTCCTCCCCCACCAGAAATGCCTGTGCAATTCCCGCCGGGCGCTCCTGCACCTTGTATCTCAGCCGCAGCCCCAGCCGCCGGCCGTCACCAAGCAGTGACTCGAAACGAGGTGTATCTACAGGCGTTGAAATGATGAGGA
>PQAP01000136.1:1367-19085 GCA_003105265.1 candidate division GN15 bacterium
AGCCAGTCGCGCACATTGCGGCCATCGCCGTAGACCGGCAGCGGAATGCCGCCAACGGCATTGCGAATCATCAGGGGAATCAGCTTCTCCGGAAATTGATACGGGCCGTAGTTGTTGGAACAGTTGGTGGTGACCACATTCAGTCCATAGGTGCTGTGATAGGCGCGGACAAGATGATCGGCGGCAGCTTTCGAGGCAGAGTACGGCGAGTTCGGGCGGTAGCCGCTCTCTTCGGTAAAGAAGCCGGTTTCACCGAGCGAACCGAACACCTCGTCGGTTGAAACATGGTGAAACCGAAACTCCCGCCCCTCGCTCCGGCTCCGTCGCGCCAGTTCCAGCAGGTTGAATGTCCCGATAATGTTCGTATTGACGAATTCCGCCGGACCGGTAATCGACCGGTCGACGTGCGACTCCGCGGCCAGGTGTATGACGGCGTCAATTCGGTGCGTCCCGAAGCAGTTCTCCAGCGCGGCAAAATCGCAGATATTGACTCGTTCGAACCGATAATTCGGCGCTGTCTCAATCGCCTTGAGATTGGCCAGGTTTCCGGCGTACGTCAGGCAGTCGACGTTGACAAAGCCATACTGCGGATAGCGCGGCACCAGCATCAACAGCAGGTTCGAACCGATAAATCCGGCGCCGCCAGTGACTGCGATTCGCTTCTGACAGGTTTCCCAGGACATCCGTATCTTCCGTTGAAATGCTTTGCGTGCCGAAAAGAACAAAGCCGGCGAAGGGATTTGAACCCCCGACAGCCTGATTACAAATCAGGTACTCTACCAACTGAGTTACGCCGGCGTCAACGAGTCAAATTATAACAGTCTGATGACGAATTTCAAGCTCTAATCGAACTCGCGTTCGACCGGAGCTGCTAGTCACTTATACTTTCCGTTTCCATTTCACGCCCTGCGGCGTGTCTTCCAGAATGATCCCGCGCGCCAGCAGATCATCCCTAATCTTGTCCGCCTGCGCGAAATTACGGCTCTTCCTCGCCTCGGTCCGCTGCCGGATCAGGTCCTCGATCTCGGCTTCCAGCGAAACGGCCTTTGTCCGGAAATCGAGCACCGAATCAAATCGCCTGATCAGCTTGAGCGCCTCATCACGCTCCCCGGCTGAAAGCTTATCTTCCGCCTTCAGCCGATTGATATCCCGGATGAAGTCAAACACCACTCCCAGCGCTCCGGAGATATTCAGGTCATCATCGAGCGTCTCTTCAAATCCGGCTGCCGCCCCCGAAATCACGCCGCCGGCCGAGCCGTCCGATTTGCCGCCCGGATAGCTCTCGAGGTTCGAGATGAAATCGTTGTAGCGCTCCAGCGCCGCCCGCGCCGACTCGAGTCCTTCGAACGTGAAATTGAGTTGCTGGCGGTAGTGCGTCGCCATCAGCAGATACCGCACCGCCAAACCCGAATAACCCTTGTCCAGAACGTCTCGAAGCGTGTACTGGTTTCCGAGAGATTTCGACATCTTGCGGCCGTCGACCATAAGGTGCTCGCAATGCAGCCAGTAATTGACAAATGTCTCTCCGGTCGCCCCTTCCGACTGCGCGATCTCATTCTCATGGTGCGGGAACATGTTGTCCACGCCGCCCGTGTGGATATCGAACCGTTTGCCGAGATATTTGGTCGACATCGCCGAGCACTCCAGGTGCCACCCGGGCCGTCCTTTGCCGAGTTCGGTCTCCCAGAAGGCGTCGCCGTCGTTTTCATCCCACGCCTTCCAGAGGGCAAAATCAGAAACCGATTCCTTCTCGTATTCGTCCGCATCCACCCGTGCACCCGCCTTCAATCCCTGCATATCGAGATTGGCCAACTGACCGTACTTGGGAAACGACGCAATACGGTAGTAGTAGTCACCGTCGATCTGATAGGCATGCCCGCGCTCCAGAAGCACTTTGACCAGTGCCACCATTTCCGGAATATGTTCCGTGGCAGGCGGATAATGCTCGGCCCGCTCGATTCGAAGGGCGTCGATATCCTCGAAGAATGCCTTGATCACCGGCGCGGTAAACTGCTTGATCGGAATCCCCCTGGCTTTGGAGTCCCGAATGATCTTGTCGTCAATGTCCGTCAGGTTCATTACCTGTGTCACCCGGTACCCTTTGTAACTCAGGTAGCGACGAAGCAGGTCCTCGAAAATGTAGGCCCGGAAATTGCCGATATGGGCAAAATTGTAGACCGTCGGGCCGCACGTGTACATTTTGGCTACACCCGGCTCGATCGGTACAAACTCCTCCACCCGTCGTGATAAGCTGTTCTTGAATCGTAACGCCATACCGGGCTACTCCGTCAGTGACCGTACCGTCTTCTGATCGAGCCGCTTGACCAGCTCGACAATCAGTTTGACGACCGATTCATAATCCTTGCGGTGCAGTATCGAGTTGTGACTATGAAAATACCGGGTCGGCGGGCCCATCACGATCGATGGTACGCCGAGGCGGCTCATGTGAATCCGAGCACCGTCGGTGCCTCCCCGCTCCATAGTCGTCAGGTGGTACTTGATCTTGTTCTTTTCCGCGGTCGAAACCACCAGGTTACGTAATTTGAGATTGGGGACCATGGTGGCATCGTAAACCAGAATAGAAACTCCGTTGCCAAGTCTCTCCGCCTTCTTTACACCTTCGGGCGGCATATCCAGGGCGAGTCCGACATCGACCACAATGCAGACATCGGGGTCAGCCAGGTGCGCCAGGGTTTGGGCGCCGCGAGCGCCGATTTCCTCCTGCACGGTTCCGCACGCCAGATAGGTGTTGGGATGCTTCACTTTCTTCAGCCGGTCGGCTACTTCAATCGCAATGGCGCAGGCAACTCGGTTGTCGAATGCCTTGGCCATGTAGACATCCGGGTTTCCCATGATCGTAAACTGGCTCTCCGGGATTATTGGATCACCAATTCTGATCCCCAGCTTCTTCTTGACGTCGAACTTTTCGACTACGCCCACATCAATGAACATATCTTTCGGTTCGAGCACCTTCTCCCGCTCAGTTGGAAGAAGAATGTGCGGCGGTTTGGCACCGATCACACCAAGTACCGGCCCCTTGGATGTAATCACCCGCATCCGCTGGCCGAGAGCGACATGCCCCCACCAGCCGCCCAAGGGAAGGAACTTGATATAGCCATCTGAGGTGATCTCCTTGACCATGAAGCCGACCTCGTCCATATGGCCGACCACCATAACCCGCGGTGTGCTCGAGGTCCCCTTCTTGACACCCATGATCGACCCCATGCGGTCGGTCTTGATCTCGTCGACTTTTCCCTTTAGCTCGCGCGCCATGATCTTGCGAACTTCTTCCTCGTATCCCGAGACGCCGTTGGCTTCGGTGATCTCTTTCAGCAACAATTCTGTTCTATCCACAGCATTTCTCCATGTCAGTAGGTTGCCCGTGGTCCAATATCAGCTAATCAATTAATGAATATACACTTCGGACGGTCGGACAGGCAATTAAATATCCAGATGCAGCGGGAGTTCCGACAGCGTGCGAATACGCCGGATATTGCCGGGCATGTCCGGAGGATACTCCCGTCCCTCTTTGGCACGGAGTATCGCCGGCATTCCAACACCGTTCGGGCCCACGATATCTTCAACATATCGATCTCCCACATACACGCATTCCTGCGGCGATACGCCCGCGAGCGCAGAGGCGTGCCGAAATATCTCCGGATGCGGTTTGCGGAGCTTGAAGGTCGAGCTGAAGATGGCAAAATCCAGGAGCGGCTCGATCTCGAATCGCGTCAACTCCCGGCGGTGCGCCCGTTCCGGAAAAACCGTATTGGAGACCAAGCCGATCGGAAGGCCACGTCCCTTGATCCACCGAAGCGTGTCGAGTGTGTCGGGATAGACGTACAACAGCCGGTCCACCGGCGCGTAGTAAGCGTCAAAAAAACGGTCGACAAACCCATCCTGAACCGCAAGGCCGATTTCGCGAAGAAATGGTTCGGCCACCATTGGCACATTCCATTCCACCAGCGATTCGCTGGCGGCTTTGCGATACTCGAACTTGGCATCCTCGAACCGCGTGTGAAACGCCGCTTCCTCGGGAACGTCATATCCTTCGTTTGCCAACCAGTCGCGCGCCGAAGACGCACAGAGCCGGTTCAGTTCGTCCCACGAGACAACCTCGTATTCGATCAGCGTCGAGCCAAGATCGAATATGACGGCTTTCGGTCTGAGTTTTTCCACGAGTGCCGGCTACTTCCTCATTGCCGAATCGACAATGCGCGCCACCAAGTCGTCGAACGTCATCCCCGCGACTTTCGCGGCCATCGGCGCCAGAGACAGATTTGTCATGCCCGGAAGAGTATTGACTTCAAGACAGTAGTATTCGTTTTCCGGAGAGAGAATGAAGTCAACCCGCACCAGCCCCGATGCCCCGATCACGTTGAACGCCTTGACCGCCGTTTCCTGCATGCCGCGAGCCAGCCATGGCTCCACCTCGGCGGGGGCGATATAGTTGGACATTCCTTTGGTGTACTTGGCTTCGTAATCGTACAGCTCATTCTTGGGCACGATTTCGACCAGAGGCAGCGCCTCGCCCTCAATGACTGAGACTGTCAGTTCCCGCCCGGGGATAAACTCTTCAACCAGAATGTCGGGCGACTCCTTTACACAGGCATGAATCGCCGGAATCACGTTCGGTTCATCCTTTACTTTTGTAAGTCCCACCGTCGAGCCGCTGTTGTTGGGCTTAACGATCAGCGGAAAGTCGAACTTGCGAAGGATGTCAGCCGCTATCGCTGGATCGTCCGCTTCCGATTTCCACCGGTATTGCTCCCATCGCGGGGTCGGGATGCCTTCGGAAACGAACAGCCGTTTGGTAATTGCCTTGTCCATGGCGATCGCCGAAGCCGCCATGCCCGAGCCGGTGTATTTTACCCCGCTCAAATCAAGCAAGCTTTGAATTGTGCCGTTCTCCCCTGAGCCGCCGTGAAGTGCAATCACCACCAGTTCCGCTTTGCCGAAATCGGTTGCCTTGAACGTGGTAGAAATGGCGCGCGTGTCGGCTATCTGAACCGATGTCGGGTTCACATGCGGCGGCAGGGCGGTCATGAATTTGCCGTCCGCTCCGACCAACGAATGCCCGCCGGACGGATTGATCGCCAGGACCTCATGTCCCAGATGTTTCAGCGCGTCATAGATCGCGGCGCCGCTTCGAAGTGACACTTCTTTTTCGCTTGAGTCTCCGCCCGCCAGCAACAGCACTTTCATCTCAGGAACTCTTTCTTACCTTTCGATACCTGAATATCACGTACGCAAGTATGCCCACAATAATTATCGGCCAGATGATCTTGTTGTACAACGCGAAATAGCGCCCGACCGCATCAATGTTGTTGACAAGCTTCGCGGCCAGATACAACAGCAGTCCGCTGAAGGCAACATACGAAATACCCGACAGCACGGCCATTTTGAACTGCGGATATCTGGCAATTCCCGCCGCGAGCGCAATTGCCGAGCGAACCCCCGGCACAAATCGCGAGAACAGCAGCACCAGCCAGCCCCAGCTGGCCAGTCGCTTTTCCATCCGGGCGACATCGGCCGCTGAAAAATAACGGAAGTTCTTGCGCAGGACATAATCCCGCCCATACCGCCGGCCGATTACATACAGCAGCATCACCGAGCACATTCCTCCACCGACTATCATAACCAGCGCCGGCAGCGGCATGAGGCGGCCGACTGCAATCAATCCGCCTGCTGCAAGGATGAACATGTCGCCGGGGAACGGCGGAAAGACATTTTCTATCAGACAGGCCGCGAACAGTACGGCGTACACCCACACGGCGCCGTACTGGAAGATCGAATCGAGAAATTCGTTGAACTGTGCGGCCGACTCAGTCATGGCGCGANATCAGACAGACCGCCGATGCGGCAATTCCTTCTTCTCGNCCCACAAACCCNAGCTTCTCGCAGGTGGTCGCCTTGATGGCGATCTGCTTTTCGGATATCCTGAGCACCTCGGCAATCCGTCGCTTCATCGCCGGGATGTGCGGGCTGAGTTTCGGCTTCTCCGCCATCACCACGCAATCAAGATTCTCCACCGCCGTGAATCCCGCCTTCAGCATTTCTTCATACACCTGCGATAATAGAATCGAGGAGTCGGCATCTTTGTAGCGGGGATCCGACGGCGGGAAATAATGGCCGATGTCCGGAAGCCCGCATGCGCCGAGCACGGCGTCGCATACCGCATGGATCAGCACGTCCGCGTCGCTGTATCCGACCAGGCCTTTACTGTACGGTATCAGCACGCCGCCGATTATCATTCGACGTCCCGCTGTCAGCGGGTGAACATCGAATCCCTGTCCCACCCGAAAGGTACTCACATTGCCTCCTGCTTCAAGAGCGCTTCCACTATCGCCAGATCATCCGCATTCGTCACTTTCACATTCGGCGCGCTGGGCTCGACAATTCGCACCTTGAATCCGCGCGCCTCCACGAGCGAGGCATCATCGCTGGCCGCCACATCGGCACCGGCTTTCTGATGCGCCTCCAGTATCAGGTCAAAATCAAACACCTGAGGCGTCTGCGCCAGGTAAAGCGAATCACGCTCCAGCGTCCCGAGGACGTACCCCTCGCGCACCCGTTTCACCGTATCCGTCGCCGGAATCGCCAGCATGGCGGCCCGTTCGGCCTGGGCCGTCTTAACGACGCGGTCGATATCCGATGATTTCGTCAGCGGGCGCGCGCCATCGTGGATTGCCACGACCCGTGTCGAGATCGGTATCGCCTTAAGTCCTCTCAACACCGATTCGCGCCTCGTCTCTCCGCCCACCACGATCTTACGGACCTTTGTGAATCCGTACGGGTCAACCACCTTCTGCGAGGTGTAGAGCAGATGCTCTTCCGCCACCACCACCGCGATCGCGTCGATCGATGCGGCCTGCTCGAATCGGCTAATGGTCCAGCTCAACAACGGGCGACCACAGACTTCACGGAATTGTTTGGGTACGGCGCCGCCGAAACGAACTGCCCGACCCGCCGCCACAATGAGCGCGTACGTCTTCACGGCGGACAATATAGGCGGAGTTCAAAAAGTAGCAATTACAGAATCAGCGTGGCATCGCCGTAGCTGTAGAAGCGATAGCGCTCGGCAATCGCGGCCTGATACGCCGATACAATGCGCTCCCGTCCGGCAAACGCGGAGACAAGGATCAATAGCGATGATTTCGGAAGATGAAAATTGGTGATGAGGTGCTCGGTCCAATTGAAGGCGAATCCGGGCTTGATAAAGAGGTCAACCATGCCGGAAAATGGCTGGATTTCCGTTGCTTTAACCGGCGCTGATTCCAGGGTTCGCACTGAAGTCGTTCCGACCACGAAGATTCTTCCTCCCGCTCTCCGCACGCTGTTGATCGTCGATGCGGCCTTCTCGGTCAGTTCCGCAAACTCCGCGTCAACGACATGATCCTCGATTGATTCGGTCTTCACCGGCTTGAAGGTTCCCGGCCCGACATGTAATGTCAACGGTACCACCTTTACGCCAATTCCGTCGATCTCATGCAGCAAGCTGCGCGTGAAATGAAATCCCGCGGTCGGGGCGGCTACTGCGCCGACCCTCAACCTATCGGCAAAGAGTGTCTGATAGCGCCGGATATCTTCGCGTGTGTCATCGCGGTTGATATAGTGCGGCAGCGGCACATGCCCGAAATGGGCCAGGATCTTGTGGCACGATGTCGGCGAACCGAACTGAATCAGCCATCGGCCGTTTCCCATGTGACAGACAAGCCGAACCGATGCCTGATCATCGAAGTATATCAGCTCGTCCTCGTGCAGTCGCCGCGACGGACTGACGAACGCCTCCCACTGTTCCAACTCACTCTCGGTGCTCTTGCGAATAAGAAACACTTCCACCTTCCCCCCGGACTTGCGGTGGCCCCATAATCGCGCTTTGAACACCTTGGTGTTGTTGACCACGAGCGCATCCCCTCTCCGGAGATACTCAACGACATGCCTGAACCGCGTGTGCCGAATGGAATTATTCGCCCGATCGAGCACCATCAGTCGGCTGGCGCTGCGCAGGCGTGCAGGAGATTGCGCAATCAACTCTTTGGGGAGATGGTAATCGAAGAGCGAGAGATTCATCGTATGGGTGATAGCCGGGACACCGCCGAACCGCTCCGGCCTATTTCTTGAATGTGGTCAGGCGGTCAAACCAGATTTGCGCCAGCGACTTCTGCTCCGGACTCAAACCGGTGGGCATCGGCTTGCCGCTCAGCGCCGCTTCCAGCCCGCCCAGCGCCAGCCGTGTATCCTCGACCGTGAACACCACGCCGGTCTCGACCTTTAATTTGTCTCTGAATCGAAGCGTCTCAGTCACCAGAATCGAGACCACCCCGCGCGGGTCGGCGTTATGCGGCACCACCGCTTCACCCAGCGACTGCATCAGTAGTCGGAGTGAATCCGCCGACATTTTCTTATGTGGTGTCATGGCTGCTCACTACTTCCGGATCAGAACAAGCTCTCTTGATTATCGGCTGCCGAGAGCTTCAAGCCAAGGTGGGCGGCGGCTGATTGTGAGGCCATCCGGCCCCTCTTGGTCCTCTGCAAAAAACCGATCTTAAGGAGATATGGTTCCACCATATCCACGAGCGTGTCGATCTCCTCGCTCAGCGTAGCCCCCAGCGCTTCGATCCCCACCGGTCCTCCCTTGTAATACTCGATTATGACCTGCAAGAACTTCCGATCCAGCGGATCAAGCCCATAGGAATCAACACCTTCGGCATCGAGCGCCTTCGCGGCCACCTCGGGGTCGAGCTTCCCGTGCGCTTTCACCGCTGAGTAGTCACGGACACGGCGAAGCAGACGGTTCGCTACGCGCGGCGTACCGCGTGAGCGGACCGCTACAACTTTGGCCGATTCGCGATCTACTGTCATATCCAGCAATTTCGCCGACCGAAGAACAATCTTTTCGAGGTCATCGGGGGAATAGAAGTCTATATGATAGTGCAGGCCGAACCGGTCTCGGAGAGGAGCGGACAGCATTCCGGCCCGCGTGGTCGCACCGACCAGCGTGAACCGCTTGAGCGGGACATTGATGACCTTGGCAAACGCCCCCTTGTCCACCACGAAATCAACCTTGAAATCCTCCATCGCCGGATAGATGAACTCCTCGATGACGGATGACAGCCGGTGAATTTCATCGACGAACAAAATGTCCCCTTCGCCCAGATTGGTCAGAATCCCCATCAGGTCGCCGGTCCGCTGGAGCGCTGGCCCCGATGTTGCGATGAGGCGTGAGCCCATTTCCTTTGCGATTATATGCGCGAGCGTTGTCTTTCCAAGTCCGGGTGGGCCGTACAANAGGATATGCTCGACTGACTCCTTGCGGCCCCGTGCAGCATCAAGCAATACTTGAAGTTTTTCCTTTAACTCGCTCTGCCCTATATACTCATTNAGCGTACGCGGGCGCAGCGTCCACTGCAAAACATCTTCGTCCGGCGTGACCTGTCCGCCTTCGACTATGCGCTCGCGGCTCATGACACCCGCACTCCCGAATCATGTTCGAGCTTGAAAATCAGTGCGATTAAATCCTCTACNCGGTCGACTTTGGGATTCGCCTTGAGCGCCGCCTGAATCATCCGCTGCGCCTCATTTCGCGTGTACTGAAGCTGAGCGAGAACTTCCATGGCTTCATCGGCAAACGGTACTTCGTGACGCGGCTTCACCGCCAGCGCTTCCTCTGCTTTCGAAAGCGCAAACTTGGCCGTCTTGCCGTGCAGTTCCGCGATAATCTTCTCAGATAGCCGCCCACCGACGCCGGGGAGCCGCCCCAGCGTGGCCGCATCCTTTGTTTCGATAGCCGTGGCGATATCCTTGATCGGCAGCACCAGCGACTTGAGCGCTTTCTTCATCCCCAGCCCCGGCACCTGAGTCCAGAGGGAAAAGAACTCGCGGTCGATCGGATCGAGAAAGCCGACCAGCCGCGGGAATTCATTCGACTTCTTATCACCCGCTTCGATATAGTAAATCGTCTCAAACACGATCTCGGCGTTGAGATGACCGGATTCCTTGAGCTTCATCGCCAGTCCCGACGGAATCATCACTTCGTACGACAATCCATTATTCTCGACCAGCGCATATTGGTCGGTCACCTGCACCAGCGTCCCGCGCAACCGGCTGATCATGCCGTCACCACCTCGTGGTGCTGCGAGGCCCGGCAATGACAGAGCGCTACAGCCAGCGCATCGGCAGCGTCCGGCGGTTCCGGGACACTGCGAAGCCCGAGCGTCACGCTCACCATCCGCTGCATTTGCTCCTTGGTTGCCCGACCGTTGCCGGTCAGCGATTTCTTGATGCGCGTTGCCGCATAGGATATCACCGGGATATTCCGCTCCGCTGCCTTGAGAAAGATAATGCCACGTACGTGTCCCATGATTACGGCCGTAATCGGGTGGCTATAATGCGAATACAACTCCTCGACCGCAATCACATCCGGCCGAAATTGCCCGACAATTTCATCCAGTTCCTTCGCGATCTCGCGAAGTCTCGGCGCGAACTCTTCTTTGGCATTACTCCGCACCACGCCGGCTTCGACCACCGTTGTCCGGTCGCCTGAGGATTCGATGATGCCATACCCTGTTACCTGAAGGCCGGGGTCTATGCCGAGGACTCGCATAACGGTAAAGTGCCGGAGAAGGCGGGAAATATCAATAACAAAAAAGATAGCGCGGAACCGAATGGAGTTCCGCGCTTCGAGATTCGTCGGTCGCATTCGCACAGGTGTCGGCCCGTTGATTTACCCCGCCAGTTTCTCCAGAATCTTGGCGTCGATATCGAAATTCGAGTACACCTTCTGGACATCATCGTGATCTTCCAGCGCCTCGAACAGCTTCATCATCGAACTGGCTTCGTTCTCGTTCGTGATCTTAACCGAGTTCTCGGGGACCATCGTAATCTCCGCCGAGGCGATCGGTATTTTCTTCGCTTCAAGGGCGGTCTTGACCGCCTCGAGATCGTGCGGCGTGGTGGTGATTTCTATTGAGCCCGACTCGGTGCTGATATCCTCGGCGCCGGCGTCCATCGCGATCTCCATTACCGTATCTTCGTTGGCCGCGCTCGTATCGACTGTGATCACGCCCTTTTTGTGGAACATCCAACCCACACACCCATTGGCGCCCAGGTTGCCGCCGTACTTGGTGAGGATATGGCGGATTTCCGCCACCACGCGGTTTTTGTTGTCGGTCATGACTTCGAGGAGAACCGCCACGCCGGCAGGACCGTAACCTTCGTACGTAATCGCCTCGTACACCACACCCGGAAGCTGTCCGGTCCCTTTGAGGATGGCACGCTTGATATTGTCGGCAGGCATATTGGCCCCTTTGGCCGCCGCGATAGCGGTTCGGAGTCGGGCATTGTTGACAGGGTCCCCGCCGCCTTCACGCGCCGCCACGGTTATTTCCTTAATATGCTGCGTGAAGATCTTCCCCCGCTCCTGGTCCAATTTGCCTTTTTTGCGTTTAATTGTCGCCCATTTTGAGTGGCCGGACATTGGTCAAACCTCCTGTATATTCAAAACTTAAGCATTCCTCATAAGGCCGGCATAAGCCAGCATAGTAATCTAATTCGCGGTCAACTGGTTGGCAAGTGGTTCTGGCAGACACGGTGAAGCGCCATGTACGCTTGACCTCCCATGAAAATGCACGGTATATTCGCCTGCATGTCCTGTGTCTTCTGCCGTATCATCAACCGGGAACTCCCCGCGAAGATCTTCTATGAAACCGATGAGGTCATCGTCATTGCCGACCACCGCCCTAAAGACGCTGTCCACCTGCTGATATTCCCTAAGAAGGAGTATCGAAATTTCCAGAACACGCCGCCCGATGTGCTGGTTATGCTCAGTGAGACTGCGAAATTGGTCGCAATTAAGCTCGGCGTGACCGAGCATTACCGGATTCATATACATAACGGGTACGGTCAGGAAGTGGATCATATTCACTTCCACTTTCTATCAGACCGGGGCGCGGACCGGCTGACATACCTACCCCGTTAAGGTACATTGACTTACAAGGAATTAAGTGACGGTTCTGATTTGTTGGGCAGGTCTGCGTCAGGCCTGCCATGTGCATAGGGCTTTGGCGGGTCTGAAGCAGACCTGTACTACGACGGCCGACAGCGCGTATTGAGCGATCGCCGTCGAATAATTATTTGACATTGTGCCGATAATTCGGCTAAATTACGTACTACGTTAATTTACAATCTTTTGCGGTTTGTAAGGAGGTGACACGGATTGACCGGTGTGAGAGTTCGGGACGATGAGTCCTTTGAGAAAGCTCTCCGACGTTTTAACAAGTTTTGCGAGAAATCGGGAATTCTCTCTGACTTCAAGAAACACCAGCATTACGAGAAACCTTCTGAATCTCGAAAGCGGAAATTAGCTGCAGCCAAGCGCAAGCAGCGTCGGAACAGATTTATGGAAGAATAGGGACCATGTCTCTGATCGACCAAATTGAGCAAGAAATGAAAGAGGCCCTGCGAGCCGGACAGAAAGAAAAGCTGTCCGTCCTTCGGGGCCTTAAGTCTGACTTCAAGTATAAGCAGATTGAACTGGGCAAGCCGCTCACCGACGCCGATATCATCGGCGTCCTGACCACGAATGCCAAGAAGCGGCGGGAGTCTATAGAGCAATTTCGCGCCGGGGGCCGGGAAGAATTGGCCCGCAAAGAGGAGCTGGAACTGCAGGTTATCTCGAGTTACCTACCGGAACAGCTGACGGAGGAACGGCTCCGCCAGATCATTTCCGAGACCATTGCAGAGACCGGAGCCGACTCGCCCCAGAAGATGGGGCTGGTGATGAAGGCCCTGATGCCCAAAATCAAGGGTCAGGCCGATGGCAAACTGGTCAACCGGCTGGTCACGGAAATGCTTGCCAAGTGATTTAAAAACTTCGTATTCTGGCCGCGAATTAAGCAAACCCTTTGACAGGGAGTCGAGCATGAACTGGATTGACTTCGTCTTGATCGCGTTGCTGCTGACGATGGTAATTGTCGGAGCAAAGAAGGGGCTGGTCAGGGAGTTGTCCGCTTTCATAGTTTTCTTCGCCGCTATCGTGCTGACCGTCAATTACGTCGATGTCTTCGCGGTCTGGGTATACAACCGGATCGGCGGCTCGCCGCTGGTATCGGCGTTTATTTCGTTTGTTCTTCTTGCCGCCATATGCTACGGCGTGTTCAAACTGGCCGCCTGGCTCTTCTACAAGGTGGCCTCGGTCAAGGCCCAGGGGAAGCCGGACCAGGTCGGCGGCGCCATTGTCGGGCTTATCCGCGGCTGGATAATGGTCGGATATCTGGTGCTGGTGGCCTTCCTGCTGCCGTTGCCGGAATCGTTTTATGTCGCGTTCGACAATTCGGCACTGGGCAAGGTGATCGCCAAGACGGTGCCCCTCATGTACGAGGGCACCAAAGTCATGCACCCGGCCAACCCGACCTTTATGGGGAAAGTCGAGAACACGCTCCTCGGCGCCCAGACCACGTCCACCAAGCCCTCCGGCAAGGGGACGGTCGATGATCGCCGCGAGCAGGTCTACCGGACGATGTACCAGATCGACCGGTTCTTCAGTCTCCAGAGCGGCACCTAAGCGATTTCCAATCGCTGATGACGGATGTATATTGCGGCCGGCCGAAAGGTCGGCCTTTCGTTTGGCAGATAACAGGATGATTGACCAGCATACACTTGATCGACTCGAATTCACCAAAGTCCTCGCCCTGATCGAGGGAAAGTGCCTGACTCCGTTCGGGCATGCCGAGGTGCGGGCGTTCGGGCCAATGTACGATTGTCCGACCATCGAAATCCGCCAGCAGGAAATCTCCGAGATGAAGGATATCCTCAATTTCGGTCTCCCCTTCCCGCTCAGCCGAATCGAAGACTGCCGTACGTTGCTTGATAAATCCCGCGTTGAGGGGATTTTTCTCGATCCGAAAGAGATCTTTGCCGTCCTGGAACTGGTGGAACTGTCGATCGCGCTCCACGGCTACGACAAGGAAGGTCGCCCCAAATTCCCGGCTATCTCCGGTCACCTGGGCGCCCTCAAACCGTTTCCCGAACTGGTGCGGGATATCAAGAAAGCGATCGACGAGCGCGGTGAGATCAAAGATGACGCCTCCCCGCACCTCCGCGAGACCCGCGCCCAGATCGGCGATTCCCGTCGGCGAATTCTCCGCCAGCTCGAGCAAACCCTGAGCGCTCAGACCAAGCAGCCCGGCTGGCAGGATGATATCGTCACTCAGCGCAACGGACGGTATGTAATACCGGTGCCCGCAAATCTGTACCGCGCCGATGTCGGGATTCTTCATGACCGCAGCCAGTCCGGAGCCACATTCTATATCGAACCGAAAGAAACGGTCGAGCACAACAACAAGCTCAATATGCTGCTCCAGGAAGAGCGGCTGGAAATGGACCGGATTCTCCGCGCCCTTACCCGCCAGATCGCCGAACGGGCGGATCGCCTGATCGACAATGTCGCGATAATCGGCAAGCTCGACTCGTTTCATGCCGCCGCGACCTTCGCCCGATTGGTGAAAGCCAATCGCCCGCGTCTGGTCGATACTCCGGTTCTTGATCTGATCGATGCCCGCCACCCGCTCCTGGTGGCGCAGTTTGGGTCGGCTGAGAAGGTCGTGCCGATGAATCTTAACCTCGATGACAACCGTCAGGCAGTCCTTGTCACCGGCCCGAATACGGGCGGCAAAACGGTGATGCTCAAAACCGTGGGATTGGTCGTGCTGATGGCCCAGTCGGGACTTCCGATTCCGGCCGACGAGCGGTCCACTATCGGTATATTCAAGAAAGTGTTCGCCGATATCGGCGATGAGCAGTCGATTGAATTATCCCTGTCGACGTTTTCATCGCACATCACCAATATTATCAACGCGCTGAAGCAGGTCTCCGGCGACTCGCTGGTGCTGTTCGATGAAATCGGCGCCGGAACCGACCCCAAGGAAGGCGCCGCGCTGGCCGAAGCGGTTCTTTTGCATATCGTGAATCAGGGAGCGAAACTGCTCGCAACCACTCACTACTCGCAACTCAAGACTCTCCCCCTTGAGCATCCGGCGATAGAAAACGCTTCGCTCGAATTCGATCGCGACACGCTGGCGCCGACTTATCGCCTCAAGATCGGCCTGCCGGGATCATCGTATGCTGTCGAAATCGCCGGTCGACTGGGCATGCCTGAAGATGTCTGCAATCACGCCTCGAAATTGCTCGGCTCCGGAGAGCGCTCGCTGGCCGATCTGATTTCCTCGGTCGAGGCGCAGCTGGCCCGCATCCGCACCGACCAAACCGAATTGAGCGAGCGGCTGGCCCGGGCGAAGACGATGGAGACGGAATACCAGTCCAAGCTCGAATCGTTCAAGAAGGATATTGAACTCGAACGGGAGAAAGCCCTCGAGGAGACCGCCTCGCTTCTGGACAGCACCCGCAAAGAAACCGAGCGCCTGGTCGCCGAGATCCGCAATACCCAGGCCTCGAAAGAATCAATCAAGCAGATTCAGAAGAAGCTCAAAGAAACCTCGGCGGCGGTCACCAATCTCAAGGAGAAGCAGGAAGGCGAACGCGCGCGATCGATCGACGCCCTCAAGTTCCTGAAGGGTGACCTGGTCCGCATTGTCACGCTCAACAAAGAAGGGCAGATCGAGGCGATTGTCAAAGGTGACCGCGCGAAAGTCAAGGTCGGCAATGTTATGACCGTCGTTGAGCTGCGCAATCTTCGCCATATCAATTCCACAACCCCGACCACTCGGCTCAAACCGATCGCCGGACAGAATGTTGAGGAAGTGCTCTCGCCGGAGATACACCTTCGCGGCATGACTGCCGAGGAAGGCAAAGAGGCGCTCGAACGATTTTTGGACAAAGCGATTGTCGCCGGGCTCCGGCAGGTGTACGTTATTCACGGCAAAGGGACGGGCGCGCTCCGTCGGGCGTTGACCGAATACCTCAGGGAACACAAAGAGGTCGCGTCGATCCGGCTCGGTGACTGGAATGAAGGCGGCGCGGGGGTGACGGTGGTGGAGTTGAAGCAGTGATTCCGCAGGAAACGATAGAGCAGATTCGCCAGGCGACCGATATCGCGCAGGTGATCGCCGAGTATGTCCGGCTCAAGAAGCGGGGGCGGAATTTCGAGGGGCTGTGTCCGTTTCATACCGAGAAGACGCCGTCGTTCAAGGTCAACACGGACCGGCAGATCTATCACTGTTTCGGCTGCGGCAAGGGCGGNAANGTCTTCTCNTTCCTCATGGAACACGACAAGATGTCGTTTATCGAGGCGGTGAAACACCTCGCCCGCAAGGCNAACATCGCNATTCGCGAGACCCAGACCGATTACCGCCGCGAGCAGTTCGAGCGGTTGAATTTCGCGCATCAGATCGCGCTCGAGTATTTCCAGAAGCAGCTTTTCGGCCCGAAGTATGCGACCGTCCTTAATGGCTATCTGCTCGGCAAACGTCAGATCAGCCGTCAGAACATCGAGTTCTTCAAATTGGGGCTGAGCGGCGAAGAATGGGACGGCTTTCTCAGAACCGCCAGAGCGAAGGATTTGTCGCCGGAAGACTTGCTGCAGGCGGGGTTGGTGGTCTACAACGAGGACAAGCAAACGTACTACGACCGTTTCCGCCAGCGCCTCATGATCCCGATTTTCAACCTGAGCCAGAAACCGATCGCATTCGGCGGGCGTACCCTGAAGAAGGGCGAGTCGGCCAAGTATATCAATTCCCCCGAGACTCCCCTTTACTCCAAAAGCCAGGTCCTTTATGGATTGAATTTCTCGCGTGACGCAATTCGAGAATTGGGAGCGGCGTACATTGTCGAGGGCTATTTTGATTTCATTTCCCTTTGGCAGGTAGGCGTGAAGAACGTCGTCGCATCGTCCGGCACNGCTTTCACCCAGCAGCAGGCGCGATTGCTCGCACGGTTCTGCGATCAGGTATATTTGTTCTTTGATGCTGATTCCGCAGGCCAGAACGCGGCGCTCCGNTCGGTCGANTANCTNTACGATGCCGGCCTCGAGGTCAACGTCATGCAGGCGCCGGAAGGCGAGGACCCGGATACCGTGGCTCGAAAGTTCGGAGCGGAGCGGATTGAGGAACTCCGCGCCGCCGCGATCGGGTTCATTCCATTTCGCGTCAGAAAAGTCCGCCTGCAGGAAACCGGTATCATTGCCAAAGAAAAGCTGGTCAAGGAACTGAGCGCGCTTGCCTCCAAAATCGGTGACCCCACTCGCCGCTCACTCTTCATTCAGGAAGCCGCGCAGACGCTGGGCGTGAGTATCTCGCTTCTCCTCGGAGCCACACCTCACGTCGATGAAGTTGATCGCCAGGCAGTCAACCGTAAGGCAAGACAGCATCAGATCGAGATGCAGTATTTGTCCCTGCTGCTGGCCAATCAGGGGTCGATTGATTACGCACTCGAAGCGATAGCTCCGGAGGACCTCGACTCGAAAGAGTTGCACCGTCTTTATCTCGCGATGATTCAGCAGTACCGATCTCTCGGTCTGTTGAATGCCAACCGGTTGGTGGAAAGCCTGGCCGATGAGACGGCTATTTCACTGCTGACCGAAATCGCCTCCAACGAATGGGAGCCGGATATGGTCGAGGCCGAGACCCGACGGTATGTCCAGCAGATAATCGAGCGGAAGCGGAAACGAATTCGCGCCGACCTGCAGAAGCAGTTAGCCGATGCCGAGGCCTCCGGCGATCACGCCAAAGCCAATGCTCTACTCGTGCAACTCAAGAGTTTTGG
>PQAP01000137.1 GCA_003105265.1 candidate division GN15 bacterium
GTAAAGAACCCTTTGCCTTCCATCTGCTCGAAGGAGACATTGTCGATCCTGTCGCCGGCGGTTTTGATGATGCGGATGTCGACGTCGCACGCATGGCGCGTGACAAGAATGTCGCGGATGAAGTTCGCCTGGTACAGAGCCAGGTCCGAACCGCGGGAACCGATTACCAATTTGGGGTGAGTCATAGCGCCTGACGGTTTAGACCATCAAGATCCGTCCCCGAAAAATCTCCATTCATGGCCAGACGGCCGGATAACATCTTGACCGGCTGGAAAGAAGAGTGACCGACCAGCTTGGTGACCAGCCGGGTGACGGCTTCCCGTTCCTCGTTACCGAGTGACGTCAGTTCGCGGGTGAACAAACTGTCGAGCGCGCGCTGCGCCAGCGCCATCGATTCCTGGTAGCTGTTATGGAAGATCGGTTTCAGGGTCAGTTCCACCTGGTCGGAGAGATACTTGATGACGGCTTCGCGGACGATTTCGTTCGCCTTTCCGGCCTCGATGAATTTCTGCCGCAGGTTGCCGTTGCCGCGGGATTTGAGATAGGGAATGTCGGCCAGGATGATTCGCTCATCTCCCATCAGATCGGGGCAGAAATCACGCGGGATGGCCAGGTCGATACAGAGAACTTTGTGACCGACCGCGGGGAGTTTCTCGACAAAGGAAGCGTCGAATACCGGCTCCGTCGAAGCGGTGGCCGAAACGATGGCGTCTACTTTTCCCGGATCAAGGAGAAAATCGGCAAGGGCTACGGCACGGCCGCCGAATTCATCGGCCAGCGCCTGCGCTTTATCGACCGTGCGGTTGACGAAAAGCAATTGACCGAGTTTGGCATCGTTGATACCGGCAGCCAGCTTGCGGGTCATCGGCCCGGCGCCCACCAGCGCGATCACCGAGGAATTACCGGACTTAACGTGCGCCCGAAGTTCATTCGCAGCCAGTGACGCCATGGAGAGAGCGCCTACGCCGATCGAGGTTTCCCGCTTCACCCGTTTGGCCACCAGCAGGGACTCTTCAATAAGCTTTGAAAGAACAGGGCCTGCCAGCGCAGAATCCTGTGCTTCCTGCAATGCCTGTTTGATCTGGCCGACTATCTGAGTTTCGCCGACTACCAGAGACTCCAGCGATGCCGCGGTTCTAAACAAATGGGTGATCGCCTCGCGGCCGGTGAAGTGATAAAAGTCGTTGGGGAAAAATCCTATGTCCTTCTTGCCCCGGAAGAAGAAGTCGAGCAGCCGATGAAACAGCTGAGTATCCGACAGCGTGCCATCGGAGATGTACATGAACTCGACCCGGTTGCAGGTCGCGAGATAAACCAATTCGGACAAGCCAAGAGAATCTTTAATGTGTTGTAGATCAACGGCTTTGGTGCTACGATCGACGGTAAGACGCTCCATCAGCGGGAGGTTCTGCTGCCANATTGAGGTGCCGATTATGCCGAGTTCCATGNGNNNGCTTCAATATCCTTTTCGTNCGTCGCGCCTTATATACCTCAAACCAGATAAAGATTGTCATGGCAATGTCATTCCTTGTGAAATTTGGCACATAAGGTTTGGTTTTTTGTCGAACGCGATGACTTATAACAGGTTAGAGTAGACCTTGTTCACCCAAAGTACAAACTGGACTGGCTATTGTTTTCAATGGACTGCATCCGCTATATCCGTTCCAAATTCGGTCGAATTAGTGTTCAAAACGGTCGGCTGCGTGTTGCGGACGACCTCGGGGGATCGGGAATGTAGAACTCAAAGCAAGGCAACGAAGGGGATCAATAGACCCAATTGCGACCAATGACAACGTGGAGGGACATTCAATGACGTGGAAGGACATCAGAATCGGGAAGAAACTGTACATCGGGTTCGGCATCGTGCTCGGGCTCACACTGGTGCTCGGCGCTGTGGCCTGGACCGGCGTGGGAAGTTTGTCGATTGCCGCGAATAAGGCCGAGTGGGCAGGGAATCTCCAGAGTTGGGCCGGGGAGATGGCTCTGCTGGAGATAGAGTACCGGGAGACTTCGAAGAACGAGTACGCCGACCGGTTCGCCAACCTGGCCGACTCAATTCGCAATGTCGCGGACAGAATCAAGCCGTTTCTTAACTCGGAACAAGAGATACAAAATATCGCTCACCTGACACAGCTCGAGCACGACTGGACGGCCAAGTTCGAGCGATTTGTCGAATCGGAAGTGACGATGACCAAGGCGGTTGAGACGTTTCGGAACGCCGCTCACGCGGCCGAAGCGGAGACCGACAAGGTCAGAGGCGGCATGGGGCTCGGTATCAAAGTGACGGTGCTACAGGCCCGGCGCAGTGAGAAGGATTTTATGCTGCGTGGCGATGCCAAGTACATCGCCATGGTCAAGAATTGTGTTGATCAGATAATCGCCGACTGCAACAGGAATGCCGGTAGCGAACAGCTTCAGGCAGTTATCGCCTCCATGCGGGCCTATCAGACCGCTTTTGAGGAGTACTGCACGGCCGATGCGGCGCAGAAGTCCCTTCGGGCCGATATGAGTTCCCTCAAGACCGAATTCCTGAAAGCCGGTACGGAGTTCGAAGGTATGCAGGCGGCGAATCTCAGCTCGGTGCAGACCACGACCAGAGCCATGACGGGAATCTTTTTGGTAATTGCGGTCTGCTTCGGCGTGCTGGTCGCCTATGTCATCGCCCGGGGTATTTCGCGCCCGGTGAGCCGGATCGCCCAGGTCGCTGAAGAGATCGCGCTTGGGAATATTCAGCATCAGATTGAGATCAGCCAAAAGGACGAGGTGGGCGTGCTTGCCGATTCGTTCCGTAAACTTATCAAATATATGAATGATCTGGCCGGCGCCTCCCAGCGAATGGCGGATAATGATCTCACGGTCGATATTCAGCCCAAGTCCGAGAAGGACGTACTTGGCAACTCGTTCAAGACCATGGCCCACAACCTGAGCACGATGATCCGCCAGTTGAGCGAGAACGCCCGCGAACTGGTGAGTGCAGCGACCGAAATAGCGTCATCATCGGAGCAGATGTCCAAGGGAGCAAAAGATCAGTCCGACCAGGTGACGCAGGTATCGACGGCCGTCGAAGAGATGACCGCGACCATCCTGGAATCGTCGAAGAACGCCGGTGAAGCGAGCAACGCGGCTCGCAATGCCGCCGACACGGCGACCGGCGGCGGACGGATAGTCAACGATACGATACAGGGGATGCAGAAGATTGCGACGGTAGTTCGGGAGTCAGCCGACTCAATCGGAAAGCTGGCGCGCTCGGCCGATCAGATCGGCGAGATTATCGGCGTGATCGACGATATCGCCGATCAGACCAATCTGCTGGCGCTGAACGCCGCGATCGAGGCGGCCCGGGCCGGCGAGCAGGGACGCGGGTTCGCGGTTGTCGCGGACGAGGTCCGCAAGCTGGCGGAACGCACCGGAAAGGCGACCGGCGAAATCACCGAAATGATCAAGGGGATCCAGAAAGAGACCGCCGACGCCGTCACGAGCATGGAGGCCGGTATTCTCGAAGTCGACAAGGGGCGGGAGCTGGCCGACCGGGCGGGCAGCAGCTTGAACGAAATCGTGAACATGGCCGTGCGGGTGACCGACATGATCACACAGATGGCAACTGCGACCGAGGAGCAGTCGTCGGCCGCCGAGCAGATTTCCAAAAACGTCGAGCACATTTCCGGTGTGACGCGCGAATCGGCCGCGGGCGCCCAACAGTCGGCAGCCGCCGCGGAGGAACTCAACCGTCAAGCCGACGGCATCAGGGAACTGGTCACTCGTTTTCGGCTGACCGGAGGTGATACCGGCATTCTCGATCTGGCCAAGAACGATCACCGGTTATATGTGGAGAAGATGAAGGCCGTGATTGCCGGTAAGCATGATGTCTCCGGTTGGAAACAAGTGAATCACCACACCTGTCGTTTCGGCAAGTGGTATTACAGCCAGGGCGTGCGCGACTATGGTCACCTGAGCGAGTTCAAGGCGGTCGAGGCACCTCATCAATTGGTTCACCAACTGGCGGATCAGGCGATCCTGGCCACACGATCGGGCGACACGACGGCAGCGCGGCGATACGGTGAGCAGGCCAGGACGGCAGCCCACGAGGTGATAGAACACATTGATAATCTTCGACAAGCGGCGCTTGGTGGGACGCGCGCATGAACGCCGCACTGGAACCGGTAACCATAGCGGTAGGCACCGCCCGCAACCGGGCGGATTGACCAGGGAGACCATATGTTCGAGAGTAATAACGATGCAAAGAGAGACGACCTGATCCAACTCGTCTCCTTCAATCTCGGATCCGAGGAATTCGGCATTGACATCCTGAAGGTCCAGGAAATCAACCGAATGGTTGAAATCACGAGGGTGCCGCAGGCGCCGCATTATGTCGAGGGCGTCATCAATCTCCGCGGCAAAGTCATCCCGGTGATTGACCTGCGCACCAAGTTCGGCCTGTCGTCCAAAGAGAGGGACAAAAACAGCCGGATAGTCGTGTGCGATGTGAAGGGGGACATTATCGGGATGGTGGTGGATGCGGTGTCCGAGGTGCTGCGGATTCCGGGCAGCACGGTGGAACCGCCGCCCGCGATCGTCACGGGCGCGGACCGACATTACATCAGCGGGGTGGTGAAACTGGAGGGGCGGTTACTGCTGTTTCTCGACATTTCCCGCATCGCGAGCGATGTTCATGCCGAAGTCGAGAATGTTGAGTCGATGACAATCTGAACCGACAGCGTGACGACTTTTCCAATAGCGCACGGAACGGCGCGGAATCCGGTACCGGATTCCGCGCTTCTCTTCACGCGGGTGGGCACATTTCTGCCCGGCGATATGCGAGCGATTAAAACAATCTTAAACGTTTGCAGCCGGCAGTCCGTCTGACTAACGCAGGTAGGCCAGACCTTCTAGCTTACCCAGGTTCGCCTACTTTTCCCACCGCCGGGCTTAGTCTGGTCCGGCGGTTCTTTTTTTGTGATGTAACAAGCAACAGGACATGGGCTTCACCGGCCTTCATTTGGTCGGGGCGGGCAGTACTTTGGCGCCCGATGTCGTGACCACCGACGCTGAAAAATGGCGCCAACAAATCGCGGTTGCACGCGTTCGATGGATTTTGTAAGTTGTTGCCCCATAAGCGAGCGAAAGTGGCGGAATTGGCAGACGCGCTGGACTTAGGATCCAGTTCCGATAAGGAGTGGGGGTTCGACTCCCCCCTTTCGCAGAATACTGAGAGTGAATCGGTCGGTCCGGGAAACGGCGCGCCCGCCGGCACCGGAAAGACAAATGTCCGTTAAGGAATTGAAGGATTGTCATTGTGAAGATTGAAGTCAAACAAGGTGAAGGGCTCAAACGCGAATTGTCCATCGAGGTCCCGTCCGACCGCGTGAAAACCGAGATGGACAAGAAATTCGACGAGGTGAAGCGGTC
>PQAP01000138.1 GCA_003105265.1 candidate division GN15 bacterium
GCGTTGAGATCGACAGTAGCCACGACACCGAGGTTACGGTCGGTTATCGTGAAGGTCCCGGTGGTCAGGTCAATTCCGCTGCCGGCATTGAGATCAGTCAGGAGTGTCCCCGAGGTCAATGCGACATCCAGGTCGGCCTCGCCGCCGAGCGTACTCAATTGCTTGAGGAAGACTTCCTGCCCGTTAAGATTGATGGTCGTGCGCTGCCCTGATTCAATGTCGAATTCGATTGCGCCGGTATCGCCGAAATAGGTGACACCGCCCGCTGAAACCGAGAACGGCTTGGTCTTGGTCTGGAAACCGCCGAATATCCGCCGCCCTTCCAGTTCATTATTCGCCAGCGATACAATCTGGTCGAACAGCGACTGTACGTCGGCTGCCGAAGCAGTGCGCGCCAGATCATCATAGGTGCCGTCGGCCATCGCCACCGCAATTTCCTTCGCGCTGGATACGTAATCCTTGAGTTGTGCCGTAATCGAGTCGTAGTTCTGCGTCCAGTTCTGTGCCACCGAAATGTTTTTGCGGAACTGCGCGATATTGGATAGCTGTGTCCGATAGTCGAGATCGCGCACGGTGCCGGTCGGATCGTCGGACGGCTGATTGATGCGTCGTCCGGTGGACATGTTGGTCTCCAGGTCCATGAAGCGCGAAAGGGAGCGCTTCAGGTTGAAGACTGTCTGGCCAGTAATCATGCCGTTGGTGATACGCATCATCTCTGGACTCCTGTCTTACGCCGTCGGCTTCTGACTGTCGCCGGCCCCGCCGTCGGGGCGTCGCGGCGCATCCTTGTAGTCAATCACCGATGGCCGGTCCTTGTCCGGTCCCTTGATCTTGCCTTTGATCAGTTTCACGACACCGAGCAGATCACCTTTGACCGGCTTGGTGGCTTTGCGGTTCTCCTCCTGGATCTTGACATAGATCTCTTCCCGGTGAACCACAACTTTAGTGGGCGCTTCGATCCCCAGGCGAACCTGCCGGCCCCGGATACCGAGAACCGAGACCTTGATATCGTCGCCGATCGTGATCGACTCACCCAACTTCCGTGTCAGAATAAGCACACTGCCCTCCGTGGTCTTTCGTTCCCGTCATGGGAACCATATCCATTATCGTCCTACGACCCCCATGCCGTTGATGAGGGTATCGAGCGCCTGGTCCATGGTCGTGATCACGCGCGCGGCGGCGTCATAGGCGTGCTGGTACTTGATCATGTTGGCCATTTCTTCGTCCAGCGAAACGCCTTGCACCGACTGCCGCATGTTGTCGACCTGTTGCACCATGAGCTCGAAATTGCCGCTGAAGCTTTCAGCTTCATGCGACTGGATGCCTAGCTTCCCTACTAAGCTCGTATAGAAATCGTTCATCGTCATCGTATTGCCGCCCAGCACCGTCTTGTAACGGAGATCGGACATCGCCAGGGCGATCTTCAGATTGTTTTCCGACGCGTTGTCCGACGCTACGATCTTCTCGGGATCGGTTTGAATGATGTTGTTGATGCGTACGGTGGCGGCATCAGTGAAGTTCGGGTCGAAGAAATCAATCCCTGTGGAGCCGTCTGTTGCATAGCCGGACGAGTGCATGCTGTTGACCTGCTCCACCAGCGTCCGGGTGAGCGTATTCAGTTGCTCGATATAGTCGGGTATGATTTTGTCCCGGGATTCCAGCAGGCCGGCCATCTGGCCGTTAAGATTTTTCAGCTGAACCGACGTTCCTTCCCACACCAGTTTATGCGTGGCGGTACCGCCGTCGTTGACAACCTGCACTCCCAGCTTCAGTTGGTCAGCGCCGTCCACGAGCACCATAGCCCCCATTGAAACAAGCATAGTGCCGTCCGAGGTCTCATGGGCATTCACATCGATCAGGTCCGACAGCTGGTCGACCAGCAGATCGCGGGCATCACGCAGATCATTGGCGGGCGAAGCACCCAGTTCCGCCGCCCGGATCTGCTTGTTCAGATTGGCGATATCACTGGTGATCTGATTGATCTGGTCGGTGAAATTGCCCAGGTCTTTGTCAATGGAGTCGCGAAGACTGTTCAGGCGCGAAGCCAGCACGTGTATGCCGTTCACCAGTTCGTTGGCGCGGGCCAGTACGTTCACACGGTTGCTGCTCGAGGTAGCGTCGCCGGTCGATAGCTCGGACCACGCATCCCAGAACTGATTCATCAGGTCATTGAGCGAGGTGTCCTGCGGCTCGTTGACGATCGATTCAATCTGCGACATGGTCTTTTGCTTATAGTTCCACTGCCCCAGCGACTTGGAGGCCTGTTGATACTGCTGACTGAGGAATATGTCACGGGCGTGGCGAATATCTTCGGTCTGAATGCCGGTACCGATCGAACCATAGCTCAGGTCTTCCGGTCGGGAGGCCGTGACTGTCACCCGCTGGCGGCTGTAACCGGGCGTGTTGACGTTGGCAATGTTGTGACCGAGTGTCTGCAGCCACAACTGATGTGAGAGCAGCGCTCTCTTGCCGACTTCGAGTCCTTGAAACAGTCCGGGCATTATGCTCTCCGATCCAGCATGACGGTTCCGGTGGCCCGTTCGGAGCGACCCGAACCGCTGTAATTCGCTTCCGGGCTGTTCATGCGCGCGAGCAGCGCCATGGTGCGGGCGACAAACTCCCGCGACTGGTTCAGCAGCATGGCGTTGGTGTTGCGGGCGTCGTTGATCTTTTCGTTCAAGCTGAGAATGACACTCCGCAATTGCATGAGGCGCGTGGCCTGATTCTCATCGGCCAGCGCAGCCAGGCGGGCAAGCGTGACGTCGCCGTCGAGCGTGTGATCCTGCCGGATGCGGCTGATCAACTGTTCGCGCCGACGGCTGAGCGCCCGGCTTTCGGACAGCTTCTCCTGCTGCAACGCCGTAATCTCGTTGAGACCACTGACGTTGTTGGTCACCAACATCTGTTTTTGCCGCTCGAGAAGTTCGAGGAAGGATTCGAAGAGAGCAGCTTCCTTGCTGATGATGTCGATCAGTTTGGCGATCATATCCTATGCCGCAATTGATGTTTGTATTTCTTCTATCGACATATAGTTACCGGACTTTAGCTTCAACATCNGCCGGCTGCGCCTGGGTCGCTTTCATGAGCTTGGTGACCCGGGCCACGTATGCGCGAGTCTCCTTGAACGGCGGGATCCCGCCGAACCGGTCNACATTCCCGGGACCGGCGTTGTAGGCCGCCAGCGCCAGCTTGACATCCTTGTATTTGTCGAGGAGATGCTTCAAGAACCGGCTGCCGGCGCGGATATTTTCGGCCGGATCGAACGAATCAACTACCCCGTATTGCTGGGCGGTAGAATCGACCAGCTGCATCAGACCTTTGGCCCCGGCCGGTGATACCGCTTTCGGATTGCCGCCCGACTCGGCATGGATCACCGACGCTATGAGTGCGGAATCAAGTTTGGTTTCTGCCGCCGCAGCGTCAATGTGACGCTGGTACGATTCGAGTCCGGGTATATTCACGGTCGAAGTAACTTTCTCGAGCGGCTTGGACGGCAGCGTCACCGGGTCGGCCTTGGGGACGATCTGTATCGGCGCGGGCCGTTTCGGGATGGCAATACGTTTGAGCGCCGGAATGATCGGGCGCGGAGACTTGCTTTCGATAACAGGCGACCCGGTTGCTGAGCCATTCTTCCCTGAGAACCGGGCTTCCACGAGTTTCTCCATTGACCGATAGAGAATTTCGGACAAGGAGCGTTTACCGCCGGAGCCCGCGCGGGCAACTTCCATGTCGAACAGATCGGTGAAGGTCTCCTTCCCGCCGTCGTTACCGAGCGGAAGGTCCTCGGACAACGGGTCCTTCGGTATGGTCTGCCGCATCGTTTTGAGCATCTGGTATTTGAAGAACGCTTCGAATTCGTTGGTCGCTCTGCGAAGGCGCGCCTTCTCCTGNTCGATNGTCAGCGTNGACCGCGTCGAATTCTTGGCGGTCTCCTGNGCNTTCAGCGTGGACAGCTTGNTAATCACNGCCGACCTCACATAATGACNAGNTCGGACCGAAGCGCCCCGGCCTGCTTNAGGGCCTGGAANATCGCGACAATNTCACGCGGNGTNGCNCCGATTTTGTTNAGGGCATTGGTGATGTCNGNNAGCTTNACNCCGGCCGGCAGTTCGATNACNCGGGCCGTCTCCTGCGTGACGCTGATTTCCGACTCCCTGGTCTGCACGGTTTGACCGTCGCTGAACGGCTGCGGCTGTGAAATCACCGGCTTCGACTGGATATTCACGGTGATTGTGCCGTGCGCTATNGCGACCGGCTCCACCGTCACATTTTCACCGGCCACGATCGTGCCGGTTCGTTCGTTAATCACCACGCGGGCCGGGCCGTCCGGTTCCACTTCGAGGTGCCCGATATCGGAGAGGAAACGCATCCGTCTGGTCGGATCGGAGAGCGTGTCCGGGATATCAATGCGCACGGCGCCGCCGCTCATTGCGTAGGCGGTGGTGCCGTATTCGACATTGATGCGCTGCGCCACGCGTTGGGCCGTGGTGATGTCGGCATCGGCTATGGAGAGAAACATCTCCTTATCTGAACCGGGGACCGCCGGAAGCACGTTGGTGATCTTCCCGCCACTCGGTACGCGGCCGACCAAAGTGTAGTTGTTGACGATCTTGTTGCCTTCGTCGACCTGGACGTTGAAACCGCCGATCGAAACTGAGCCCTGGGCGATAGCGTGAACTTCGCCATCCGGTCCGGACAACTGCGTCAGGAGCAGCGTTCCCCCCTGAAGCGAACTGGCGTC
>PQAP01000139.1 GCA_003105265.1 candidate division GN15 bacterium
GGCGCCAGCCGCGAGGCCTCCTCGTATTCCACCTCGGCTTCAGCGGTCTTTCCGATCGCCGTGTAGTCGTCCCCCTTGTCCTCGTGCTTGTAAGCGCGCTGAATTGTCAGCAATCGCTTCAGTTCATCGAGCGGTTTCGGGGAATCATCCACGCGAAGATCAACCAGCCGGTCGCGCCAGACCTGCCCGGTCGGTTTGCCGGTAACTACCAGTATGGCCGCCGATTGCATCCCGCGGATATCGCCCCCTTCCCCCTGCGCCGCCTCGAGCGCCGCCATCATACGGTCAGCCAGATCCCCCTGGGCGGACTCAAACGCTTTCGCCATGGCGTCCCACACCGTGTTCTTGAGCATCAGGTTCGCTTGCACCGAATAGTTCTTGCCGGTGCGGTTACCAGCTTCCGGGATGCACTTAGCTCCGGTGTGGGCGGCGACATTGCCGTAACGATCGATCATCGCCACCTGTCGCACGCTGTTCGAGGGGTCGCTCGCCAGCAGCCCGGCCAGCGCCTGTGTGGCGGTTTTGCCGTTGCGCATCATGTCGAGCCCGAGCGGACCGTAGGCGAAATCAACCAGCGACTGAGTCGCCACCGCTCCGATCCCCGCCTCCGCCCAGATGACATCGGCCACTCGGAAATAATGCGATTGCACCGCCGCGCCGAATTGACCCGTGGCGGAATCATACGCGACGATCGAGTACGTGTGGGCCAGCCGCGACGGCCTTACGATGTTTACCTCACCGGCGCAGGCGCACGCTGCCGCCAGGGTCAGCCAAAGTATTATGTCCATTCTCATGAGAACACCTCCGGATTTGCCACCAAGGTAGAATCATTTTTATTGGCGCCACAACCTCAATTTGCGCCACCTACACTATGCTTGCGCCCGCCGCAGAATCCCCTTAATTCCGTGCGTTATGCTTATTTATAGCAGGCGAGTGCCGTGGTACGTGCGAATGGCCCCCTCCCGACCGTACCTGTTTCTCGTCGTCTGCTATCTGCTCGGCATACTCTTTTTTGCCCTCTTTCGCGCCCTGTTTCTGATTGTCTTCCGCGACGACATGATCGGCGTGGGATTCATTGGCTTCAGCAAGTCATTCCTGATCGGCTGGCGGTTTGATCAGATCGTCGTGCTTTTCATGTTGATACCACTTACGCTGATTATCCCATGGATCGGCCTTCGGTGGAAGGCCACCCGGATAGCCGTGACAACCTACCTCGGCATCATCTTTTCTGCGGCCGTGATACTTTTCCTGGCCGATCTCAGATATTTCAAGTACATGCACAGCCACCTCAATTTTCAGGCGGTCCTGTACGCGACCGAAGGTGGCCGAACAACCTGGCACCTGATATTTTCAGAGCCGAAATTCGCGGTGGTCATGCTCGTCTGGGCTGTTGTCACCGTGTTGATTGTATTTGGTTTCATGCGGATCCTGCGCTTTACGCACCGCTTCCCGGAACGAAGAAGCTGGGCCGGACAGGCAAGCTGGTTCGTGATTTTCGTGGCGCTCACGTTTCTCGGGATTCGCGGCCGGGTCAGTCTCTCTCCCATCGACTGGGGCGTCGCCTATTTTTCGGACAACCACTTTCTCAACCAGTCGGCCCTCAACGGTATTTATACGCTTGGACGGGCGTTTTCCGAGGAAGGACGTGATCCCCGTGTGGTATATCTGAAGGAACCGGATCGGTTTCCGTTTGTGGATTTTCAAACCGGCCTTGACTCGCTCCGGGCCCTNCTCGGTGGACCAAACGATACGTGGCTNGAACCGAAGCAGTCACTGCTTCGCACCACCCGCCAACCCGAGGCNCGATTCGGCTTCAAGCCGAATATCGTTTTGGTGCTGATGGAGAGCTGGTCCGGGCGATACACCGGCATCCTCGGTGCGCCCNAGGATCTGACACCCCATTTCGACAGCTTGGCCTCGCACGGCATTCTGTTCACCAATTTCTACGCCGCCGGAATTCGTACCAACTACGGCATGCCGGCTGTGCTCTGCTCGTTTCCGGCCCTGCCCGGACGGTCGATCATGAGCCGTTACAACGCGCATCATCCCTTCGTCTCACTCTCCGAACTCCTTCATGACCGTGGCTATCTCAACCTGTTTGTCTACGGCGGCGATCTGGTGTTCGACAACATGAGGGGCTTCCTCACCACCAAGAAGTACGACCGTTTCTACGGCGACCGCGAGCTTGGGTCCGAGCACGTCTTCGCCAAATGGGGGATCCCGGATCAGATCGTGTTTGGTGAAGTGGCTATGATCCTTGACACTACCCCCCGGCCGTTCCAGATGACCGTGCTGACGCTCTCCGATCACGAGCCGTTCGATCTGCCCGATTCATCGGTTCGTCGATTTTTCGACAACTCGGAGAAGTCGCGCATCCAGAATGCGCAACTGTACGCGGACTTCGCCCTCGGCCAATTCATGGCTGACATGCGCACAAAACCGGTGTTCGACAGCACCATATTCGTGTTCACTTCCGATCACGCGCTCTGGGGCTATGGCAAGATAAACCCTGATCCGACCGACTTTCACATCCCGCTCCTGATGTACTCCCCCGCGCTTTTGGGCGAGAGCGGCCGGAGTGTGCCATTCGTGAGCGGACAGGTGGATATCATTCCCACTCTTATGGGTCTCCTGGGCGGCGATTACACGCATGAAAGCTGGGGAAGAAACCTGCTTGACTCATCCATCCATGACAGCGGATATGCGGTAACTAACGCCAATACGACGATCGGTCTGACTCAGGATAGATTCTTGTACGTGGAAACACTCGGCCGGCCGCCCAGATTGTATCCATTGGCCGACAGCGGATTGGCTTTGACCGATGTGAAACAGGAATTTCCCGACGCCTTCAGCCGGATGCAATTCCGCGTTCGGACGTTTGTTCAGATCGCCGATCAGTTGAGCACGCCGACGGCGCATACACGCTGACGGATTATTTGCCGTCCTTTTGGTGAAGCCGCTTTCTTTCCTCTATTTCCATTTTCGCATGGTCGATGACTTCCGTCAAATTGAGCGACCAGATTGCCGAATCGAGCGTGTACGGCAGATTTTCTTTCCTGAAAGTATACCCTTTGCCGGCGGCATCGCGAGCAAGGAAATGTTCATCGACCAGTGACCGCCGGAGACTCACATGATCGAGCCCGACATTGTCGCCGAACTGGTCCGACCACTGTCGGAGCTGCTCATTCAACTGCGTCTCGGTATATTCCCGCCCGGATTCGAGACCCAGCAGAGCGCTGAGAAACAGAATGTGTCGGTCCTCCTGCTTGCGCGGCATCCCGTTTCCCTTCAATACCAGGGTAATGAATCGGGCGGTAAACCGTGACGTGGTTATCTGCAGCATCTTCTCTCCATATTACGAGGCCGAAACCATACCGGTTTCGGCCTCCCGTTGACCTTTGTCCAATTACAATTCTACTACAGTGCCGGGCAATTTGGCAACACATAACCCTGGTTGGTCAGGTAGCTCACCAGTGCACTGAGGTCCGCCAGGTCAATGATTCCCGTCGCATTGACATTGGCTTCTCCGTCGCACGGCAAAATGTAACCAAGGTTGGTGAGGTAGTTGACCAGAGCGCTCAGGTCGGCAAGATCGACGATGCCGAGCATATTCACGTTGCCGGTCGTGCCTTCACAGCATTCGGTGCAGTCGACATTCGGATAATGATCGATTGCGCCCGCAGTACCCGGAACATTGTACCCAAGCGGATAGCCCGGATTGGTGGCCCAGTCGGACCAGCAATTCCCCACACCGGAGCCCGTTCCGGCGCTGTCCCATACGCTTGAGCCGGTATTGTCCTCAGCGTTTACGGTATTGCTGAAGTAGTTGCCAAAGACTCTCAGCTTTAGCTTGGGCGCTGCCACCGTCGAAATACCGTAGTCGTTTCCGACAAATTCCCCGCCCCGCGCCAGGACTTCCGATGAATCACCGGCGTCATACCCGGCGGACAGACCGGAAGTACAATCGCTGATTTTGTTGCCTGACAAGCCGGCCTTGGTTCCGGCGCCGTAGTAGGTCGTAACCAGCACGCCGGCCGAGTTTGATCCGTCAGTCGAGGCGACTCCGCGACACGATGTAATGGTGTTCGAGCCCAAGGTCGCCACGGCTCCGCCGCCGACTTCCACGGCATAGTCCAACCAGTCGCCCGATCCTTTGCCCGTGTACTTATTGTTGCTGAAGACACCGTCAGTTATGCCGCTGCCGAAGAAAAGCGCTCCGATGCGCCCGATGTTCTCAAAAGTGCAGAACTGAATATCAACTTTCTTGTCGCCGAATCCCACGACCGCGACTCCCTGGTATGAGCCGGCGCTGAAACTGATATTCCTGAAACCGAGATTCGTAAAGGCGCCGGCGCCGTAGCATCGAATCCCCTGATTGATCTCATAACCCGTGCCATCGAGTACGAGGTCACTCAGTGTCAGCGCACCCGCCGGCTGTACCAGGAACCAGCCCTTGGCGTCGCCGCTTCCTCCGGTACTGGCAGTAGGCACGATGACCGGCCGGTCACCCACACCGGGTCCACCGATACGAACGTCTTTGCTGATCACGATCTGCGGTCCTTCCGGATACGTTCCGGAGTTGACCTTTATGTCATCCCCACTGGTGACAGTGTCGATCGCTTCCTGAATGGTTGAGCCGTTGGAATTGTTCATCCACCAGGTATAGGGATGCGGCGGGAAACCCACATAGCTGGCGCCCCACCACGGCGAGTAGTCGATATTGTCGGCTATGGAATTGCCAAGCCCGGATGGATTGGTGGTCACGTTGTACGGTCCGGTCGCGTCGCCCCACCAACAGGAGGGCATGGATGCGATAATGGTGCCGCCGCCCTGCTTCCAGAAGCCGTCGACATTGCCGGAGATGCTGTTGCGACAGCCCTTCAGAGTAGCGCTGTAGCCGGCTTCCGCCTCCACCGTCATACCGTTGGTGCAATTGACAAGATTATTATTTCTAAAGTCGGCGCTGACATTGGCCAGCCATGGCCAGCCGCTCACCCCGGTCGTAACGTACGCGCCGATGCTGTTGGGCCGATTCTGTCCATCGACCGTATTCCCCACGAAGGTGGATCGACCCAGTGTGGCGCCGCTGCCCCACGCAAACAGGCCGACATCACAGTTGGTGACAACATTACTTGACACCACGGGACTCACGCCGTTCGGGAAGAACACCCACACCCCGTAGCCGTTGGCGGTGGAGTTCGAGACCGAATTGCCGATCAAGCTGTCCGGCAATCCTCCGCCCTGGCTGTTGTTATTGTCGGAGTGAACTCCGCTGCCCGAATTGGTGACCGTATTGTACGAAAAATGGATGCCTCGCGAATGATTGGCGGCGATAGCATCGGTCGCCTGCGTAACATTGTTGTTGGCAATGAAGCCCGACGCCATCCAGGCCATGATGGCTACTGACGAGGTCGTGGCTGCGACGTTTTGAACCGTATTGGCGTAGAAGGAAAACCCGGCCCCGCCACTCCGCGCGTAAATGCCGCGCAGGAAGATGTTCTTGACCGTCGTGTTGTGCACATAGGTCCGATTCCATGGACCGCCGTCGGCCTCGATAATGCCGTTGCGGGCGTCGAGGTCCGCGCCATTGACCACTACACCTGAGGTCAGCGACGGGTTGTCGCCATCGAGAGTCAGATCAGCAATGACGACATCATGCGCCGCTACCACGATAATCTGGGAATTACCGAACGATGGCGCGCCGTCAAGTCCGACATCACTGATCGCCGGATAGACCGTCGTCAACGCTTCTCCCGATCCGAATAATCGAATCGTCTTGTTGATTAAGAGGTTCTCCGCATATGTTCCCGCCGCAATGAGCACGGTGTCAAAGGTGGAGGCGGCATCGATGCCGGCCTGAATAGTGGGCTGATCGGCGGGTACATTAATGACAGTCGCGTGGGCAACGCCAAAAAGGCATGCCACAAACAGAATCGTTCGCACGCTTTTCATGTTACACTCCTGTGATTAGATTTTACCGATCCGCCTGAATGATACGATCATAGGGCAATCTATCCAAGCTCTTTTTGGGATAATCGCGAAATGTAGACACCGGGCACAAAAAAGGCGGGATCGAGAACCGATCCCGCCGCGCATATTGCTGTCGGGCGCGTCAGCGCACCCGAGCTGTTACACTACAACTTGATCCTGCCTATCGCCTTCTCGACGGCGTCGACGATGGCACCGCTGCGCACCAGTGCAGTGACGATATCGATATCCGGATACAGCGCCCGGTCATCGATCAACCGCTTCAGATGCTTGCGAATTACGGTATACGCCGCCTGCGTTCCCTTGCCGGGTTTGAGCGGCAGCTTGAAATCCAGCCCCTGCGCCGCGGACATCATCTGAATCGCAATGATGATCTCGGTGTTGCGAAGGATGCTGTCCAGCTTCATGGCGGTCACCGACCCCATGCACACGTGGTCCTCCTGATCGGCCGAAACCGAAACATTGTCCACTACCGCCGGATGACTGTGGATGCGATTCTCCGACAACAGCGCCGCCTGCGTGTACTGCGCGACCATCAAACCGGAATTGAGTCCCTTTCCTTCCACCAGAAAATCCGGCAGACCGGAAAGAACCGGATTCATCAGCCGGTTAGTGTGACGTTCCGCCAGATCACCCAGTTCGGTGATGGCAATCGCGAGGAAATCCTGCGCCATCGCCACCGCCTGGCCATGAAAATTCCCGGCCGCGAGGTATTCATCCTCTTTTGTGAAAAACAGCGGGTTGTCCGCCACTCCGTTCATTTCGTTCAGGTGCGCAGTCGTCGCATACTCGAGTGCGTCGAGCGATGGCCCCATTACTTGCGGGATACAGCGCAGCGAATACGCGTCCTGCACCTTTCCCTTATTGGCCGGAATCGTCTTGGAACCGGCGATCAAGCGCCGGATATTTTCCGCCACCACCTGCTGGCCACGATGATTCTTGATCTTGTGCACGCGAGCATCGAAACAGGCGATACTCGACTGCACGCAATCGGCGGTCATCCCGGCGGCGATGATCGCGTTCTTGACCAGTAAACGGGCATCATGAATCGCCAGGGCGCCGCGACCCGTGAACGCCTGCGTGCCGTTGATAACCCCCAGTCCTTCTTTATAGCTGAGCTTGAGCGGTTTGAGACCGGCCGCAAGCATCGCCGCCTTGCCGGACATCTTCTTTCCCTTGTAGAACGCCTTCCCCTCTCCCATCACCACTTCAGCCAATTGTGAAAGCGGCGCAAGATCGCCCGATGTTCCCAGCGAGCCCTTCTCGTAGATCACCGGGTGCACACCGCGGTTGACCATATGCACCATCGTGTCGACCAGCAGCGGCCGCACGCCGGAATATCCCTTGGAAAGCGTGTTTATCCGCAGAAGCATTGCGGCGCGAACCGCCGGTTCCGAGATCGGATCGCCGGTGGCCGCAGCGTGGGAATAGACAATCCGCTTCTGCAATTCTTCCCCCTGTTCAGGTGAAATCTGAATCCGGGCGAACTCGCCGATACCGGTAGTGACGCCGTAGATCGGGATGCCCGATTTCACCTTCCGCTCGATCACATCCCTGTTTGCCCTGATCGCCCGGCGCGCCGATTCGGAGAGTCGAATCCTGGCGTTCCCGCGGGCAACCGCTTCGACCTGCTCTATTGTCAGGTCCTGACCGCTGATAATGACTTCATGACTTGCCATAACTAATATCCTTCACCAATGACATAACGTGCCAAGTTCATTGTTCGATTGAGAGCGGCAATTTGCCGCGTGAAATATGGAAGGGACTATTCGTCCTGAAGGCCGGAGCCGGCCAGCGCATTATAGTAGTTGCTGAACGAGCGCACGGCTTTGGTGCGCGCGATAGTTCTGTTCGAAGGTCTTTTATGCCTCATAGCCATATACCTCCGACCGTAAAGATACGGAGTAGAAAGGGATTGTCAATATCGCCCTCTCTCCCCTTACTTAGGGCATGAGCGAGCAGTTCCCTGTGCCGGCATATCTGTCCGGCGTGACCTTTGTCGCCTTCGATACCGAGACTACCGGCCTGTTTGCCGCGACCAACAACATCGTGGAAGTCGGCGCGGTCAGATTCCGGCTGGGACAGGATAACGCCGAAACATTCCAGGAACTGGTGAACCCGGGCCGGAGAATTCCGGCCGATGCCATCAGAGTGCACGGCATCACCGATGAGATGGTGGCCCTCGCCGAGCCGGCCGGGCCGGTTCTGGAGCGATTCATCTCGTTTTGTCGACCGGAGTCCGTACTGATCAGCCACCACGCTCCCTTCGATATCTCCTTCATTGGATGCGAATTAAACCGCGCCGGCCTGAGCTTCGGCGACAACCCGATACTGGATACGATCGACATTTACCGCCGGCTCTTCCCCGGCCTGTATTCTTATTCGCTGCTGTCGCTGGTCACACATTTCGGCATCTCGAAGAGTCAGGAGCACCGGGCGCTGTCCGACGCCGTGTTCGTCCGCAGTCTATTCGAAAGGGCGGCGGCGTTGTTTCCGTCAGCCGGAGACCTGGCGTCGCTGCTCGCCGGATTTACGGCTCATCGGATGAACGAATGGTCCGGTGAGAAAGTCGATCTCCCGGACACCTACTCCGACCTGAAACTCGCGCTCGACACAAAGCAGTGCCTCGAGATCATCTACGAATCGCCGGTCCGAGGTTCCGAAACGCGCCGCATCTGGCCGGAACGAATCTACGCTCAGGGACAATCCATTTACGTAACGGCGTTCTGTGAAAAGGCCTCGGCCGAACGGACTTTCCGACTGGATCGTATAGTGGATTTCAAGCTGCTCAGGGCCGACCGGGAACCGTGACCTGCATCACCCTTTTTCATGGGGAACCCGGGTGCACTATCTCCGCGTTATATCCGATAATATGATAAGTTCGTCCCAAAGGGGCGTCAAATTCCGTGGTACCGGATACCGACGGGTAGCGATCCCGCCGACAGAAGGAGTGCTGACTACATGAGATTTGAATCTGTTTCTGAAGCGGTCGGGCATACGCCGTTGATTCGGTTGAACCGTCTGCCCGCCGCCAATTCCGCCGCGGTGTACGCCAAAATGGAGAGCTACAACCCCGGCGGTTCCGTGAAAGATAGAATCGGCGTGTCGATGATTGAGGCCGCCGAGCGGGATGGCCGCCTCAGGCACGGCATGACCATTGTTGAGCCGACCTCCGGCAATACCGGTATCGCGCTGGCCATGGTCGCCGCATCGAGGGGCTACCAGTGCATTCTGGTCATGCCGGACACCATGAGCGTGGAGCGCCGCGCGCTCCTCAAGCAGTTCGGCGCAGAAGTTGTGTTGACGCCCGGCGCCGAAGGGATGAAGGGGGCTATCAGGAAAGCCGAAGAAATTGCCTCCACACCGGGGCATTTCGTGCCCATGCAATTCTCCAACCCGGCCAATCCCGATGTCCACCGCCGCACGACCGGCCCGGAGATTATCAGGGATTTGGGTGATCTTCATCTCGATGCTTATGTCGCCGGTGTCGGTACCGGTGGGACTATTTCCGGCGGCGGCGCAGCCCTAAAAGCCAAATATAAGTGCCGCGTGNTTGCNGTCGAACCGGANGCNTCCCCCGTGCTCTCCGGCGGGNCACACACNCCGCACCCGATACAGGGAATCGGCACCGGATTTATTCCGGACAACTACGACGCGTCGGTCGTCGACGAGGTTATAAGGGTGAAGAACGAAGACGCCTTTGCGACCTCGAGAGCGCTGGCGCGGCAGGAAGGCATTCTGGCCGGGATTTCCTCCGGCGCCATTGTCTGGGCGGCGCTTCAGGTTGCGGCTCGGTTGGGAACCGGCAAGACGGTGGTAACCTTTGTCTGCGACACCGGCGAGCGGTATATCTCGACCAAACTGTTTACGGAATAGGTGCAGGATCGAACGCCAATTGTCGACATAAGGTGATATGATAGCAATAATTGAAGATATCCGGGCAATCTACCGGAACGACCCGGCGGCCCACACGATCGAGTTTCTTCTCTACCCCGGGTTCCAGGCCATCACGGCTCATCGGTTCATTCACATTCTGTACAAGCTCCGCATACCGTTCATTCCGCGACTGCTGTCGCAGATTGTCCGGTTCCTGACTGGACTGGAAATTCATCCCGGCGCCAGGATCGGCAAGGGCTTCTTTGTCGACCACGGCGCGGGAGTGGTAATCGGCGAGACCACCGAAATCGGTCGCAACTGTGTGCTGTTTCACAACGTCACGCTCGGCGGCACCGGCAAGCACGTCGGCAAGCGGCATCCTACGATCGGCGACAATGTCTTTATCGGCACCGGCGCAATTCTGCTCGGTCCGATTCATGTCGGCAACGATGTGAAGATCGGCGCCAACAGCTTTGTGGTGATGCGCGATGTACCGTCCGACTGTACGGTTGCCGGTACTCCCGCGAAGATCATCAAGCGGAACGATCAACTGGTCGACGAAGAGCTCCCCAAGACCGTCGAGCGAATTCTCGTTTCCTGAAATCCGCCCCGCTGCCACCCATTCTCATCGACAAAAGAAGATCCGGGCGATCGTCGCCCGGATCATTCACTATCTACTGCCGGCCGAGCAAGCGCTTGGCGTGCCGGCAGGTCTTCATTGCTACACGAGACCCGTCAGTCTCAATACCATCAAACCGTAGAGATCAGCCACATAGACATACCCGTTCTGATAGGCAATGCCGTACGCCGCGCCCTTCGTGTCATACTGGGCCATCAGGCGCGGCGAAGACGGATTGGCGACATCGACTACCAACGCTCCGGCGTCATCATCAGCGACAAACACCTTGCCGTCCGCGACCGCGACCTTCCGTGCTTCGGCGGGCGTGGCCAGATTTCCAACCGATACCGGTTTCGCCTTGTTCGAAATGTCGACTATTGTCAGGCCGGATGCACCATCCGCGATATATGCGTAGTTTCCCGCGACTGCCACACCCGAAGCATATCCGGGTGAATCATAGATTCCCACCGGGTGCGGATCTGCCGGATCGGACACATCGATTATCTGCAGGCCCGCTCCTCCTTCGGCAACATACAGGTAATCGCCTTCCCGCGCGATCCCGACCGCGCCGCCCGGAGTCTGGTAACTGCCGATCAGATCGGGGGTGGCAGGATTGGCCACGTCCACGATTCTGATTCCCCGTTCACCCTCAGCCAGATACGCGTACTGCCCGCCGGTCACCGCGTCGACCACCATCCAGCCGGAACGATAATTCCCGACCGAACTGCACTTGGCCGGATTGGACACACCGATTATCTGCAGGCCCGCGTCACCGTCGGCCAGATACGCAT
The DNA here is from genome assembly GCA_003105265.1 of candidate division GN15 bacterium. Taxonomy (GTDB): domain Bacteria; phylum Zixibacteria; class MSB-5A5; order GN15; family FEB-12; genus FEB-12. The sequence goes on from PQAP01000139.1 coordinate 11,275, forward strand.
AGTCCCCCTTGACCTGAAGCTCCGTCGAGGAGCCGGGCGTCTCATATTGGCAGACCAGTTTCGGTTTGAGCGGATCGGAGATTTGCAGCACTCTTAGTCCGGCATCGTGATTCCCTGTGAAGGCGTAGTCCCCCTGTACCACTACGCTGGCCACGTATCCGGGCAACTTCTGCTCGCCGAGTAATTTCGGAGCGCTCATATTCGATATGTCGCACATCCGGAGTCCGCCGTCGCCGTCGCCGATGGCCGCAATCGTGCCCGACACACTTACGCCCTCAGCCACTCCCGGCGTCTGACATTCGCCGATCCGCTTGGGATCGGTCGGCAGCGAAAAGTCGATTATCTGAACGCCGCTGTGGCCGTCCGCAACGATTACATTCGTCCCCGATACGTCGATTCCGAGCGCCCGCCCGGGCGTGTCATACAGCCCGACCCGCTTCGGCGACTTCGGTTCACTAATGTCGAACACGTGCACACCTTCATCGCTGGCTGCCACGTACGCGTAATGGCCGGACACCGCCACATCACGCGCCTCCCCGCGCAAATCTGCCCGGACCGCCCAGTGCGGCGAGTTGGGCTTGGCGACATCGACTATCTGCAGCCCTTCCTTGCCGTCGGCCACATACGCGTATTTCCCGGCCACCGCCACGCCGTACGCCCGCCCTGGAGTATCATAATTACCTACGAGTTTGGGCGCCGCGGGTTTTGAAACATCTATCACGTCCAGCCCGGCGTCATCGTCCGCGACATACGCATACTTGCCGACCACTTCGACATCGTACGCTGTCCCTTTGGTGTCGAACTTCCCGACAATCTTAGGCGCTCCGGTCGCAAGGCCGTCGATAATCAACAGCCCGTCCTCGCCGTCGGCCAGGTACACATGACCACCCTGCACCGCCATCCGGTGGGCCGTACCGTCGGTTTGCAGTTGCCCCACCACGACCGGTTTGGCGGGGTTGGTGATGTCGAGCGCCTGCACGCCGTACGGCATGGCACAATAGACCAGATTGCCGTCGACCCGGACTTCATGCACCCCGACCCAGAGGGCGCTACCGACATATTCGAGCGCGGCATTGGGACCTGCGGTTGCAGTGGGCGATGGTGTTTGGGCGTCAGTAATGGCGACGAGACCGAAGAGAGTCACGAGCATTACCAGCCCGCTGAGTCGTTGGATTCGGTTCATACTTTTCCTCCATGAGTATCTCGCCTGAAAACGGACCGACGGCCATTGTTCCACCGCGTGTGTGAGTCGACCCGTGTTCGGCGAATCTCGGTTCCAACATATGCCATTGTAACCTTGACGGTCCGCTTTCGGTTCATGCCATTTTTGGGGGAGTTATTTTAACGGGAACACCGGACGCGACTGCCGGTACAATAGCGCTTCAGTCAGCGCGATCAGACGGCCGACAAGCCGGCAGCGGCTAACGCCTCGAGGACTTTTGCACAGCCGCCACAGCGCACAAACTCGGCATGATCGTCCACACTCGCGAACTTTCGCCCGACAATCGTCGAGCACTCAAACTCGTAATTCGTGCACTTCAGGAAACGGTCTATCGTGTCGGCGGCACGAGGGTCGTTGAATGTAATCTTTGCGCCTGCTTCCTTCTGGCATTTGACCAGTCTGATCCAGATGGCTGCCCCCAGCGCCCCGCAGGC
>PQAP01000140.1 GCA_003105265.1 candidate division GN15 bacterium
TGAAGGGCGGGCTGCCGGGGGAGACGGTGCTGGCGGAGATAACCAGGTCGAAGGCCCGCTACGATCAGGGGGTGGTGCGGGAAGTGGTCAAGCGGTCCCCGCTACGCGTGCAGGCGCCATGCGCGCATTTCGAGACCTGCGGCGGATGCACGTGGCAGGACCTGGCGTACGATCAACAACTGATATTCAAGCGCAAACAGGTGGTTGACTGCATCGAGCGGCTGGGGGGATTGACGGGAGTGGAAGTACTTCCGGCGGTCGGGTGCGATGATTCGTTCTGGTATCGAAACAAAATGGAATTTTCGTTTCATGTCGACCCGGGCGGGGATTTCACGCTCGGCCTGCACGAACGGGGACGGTTCGACCGGATTTTCGACCTACAGCAATGCTACCTGCAATCCGAGGTCTCGAATAGCATCGTGAACTGGCTTCGGGATTATGTCCGCCGGGAACAGATACCGGTGTACGACGTCAAGTTCCATCGCGGCTACATGCGATTTGTGGTGATTCGTCAGACGAAACGGACAGGCCAGCTGATGGTCAACGTGGTGACGAATTATGGAGAGTTTCCAGAGGTCGGCAGGTTTGTGTCCGAGCTGCGGCAGGCGGCGCCGGAAATCACGACGATCGTTCACAACCAGAACGGGCAGAAGAGCAATATCGCGACCGGCGAACAGGAGACGGTGTTGTTCGGGGCGGGGTATGTCGAGGAGATGGTGCTGGGGCGACGGTTTCGCATCGGCGCCAACACGTTTTTTCAGACCAATTCACTTCAGGCGGAGCGGCTGTACCGGGCGGCATTCGATGAACTGAAACCGGCCGCGAATGAAGACATTCTCGACCTGTACTGCGGCACCGGGGCGATATCGATACTGCTGGCCGGAATGGCGCAATCGGTGACGGGGGTGGAACTGGTGGCGGCCTCGGTGGCGGCGGCAAAGGAGAACGCCGCACTCAACGGACTGGTCAATTGCCGGTTTGTCGAATCGGACGTGACGCTGTTCCTTAAGGAACTCGGCGACAATCGGCAGTTTCCGGTGATCGTGATCGATCCGCCGAGGGCGGGACTTCACCCGAAAGCGCTCAAGCGCATTATCGAGTACAGTCCACGGAAGCTCTTATATATCTCGTGCAATCCGGCGACATTTGCGCGGGATGTCCGCGAGGCGGTGGCGGCAGGGTACGTGCTTACCAGAGTGATTCCCGTTGATATGTTCCCCCACACCATGCATATTGAAGTGGTTGGGCTGTTACAGCGATCTTAGAGAGGAGAGAGGATATGCGGCACTGGATAGCGGCGGCAGCAGCGATAATAGTGTTTGCCTCGGGTTCAAGCGAGGCCGCTAAAGGAGCCAGGAAAGCTCCCACGTTCGCCGACCTGTGCCAGGAGATTCTCGGGACGCTCCAGCAGTACGACCCGGTGACGGCCAGTCAGATGGGGATTCACACCTACGACGGCAAACTGGCGGACTATTCCGCGGCAGCGGTGAAGCAGAAGATTCGGACGCTGAAGCAGTACGAAAGCCGCCTGGCCAGCGCCCTCAAGCAACTCAAGACGGCCGATGATTCCCTGACGGGTGCGCTGGTGAAATCGAATGTCGATGTCGCGCTGCTCGATCTGGACAAGATCGCGTGGTACAAGAAATCGCCGCAGCTATATGTGGATGAAGCGCTGAACGGCATTTACTACCTGACGATTTCCGAACAGTCGACCGATGAAGCAAAACTCCCGTCGATTCTGACCCGCATGAAAGCGATACCGGCGCTGTTCACCACGGCCAAGCAAAATATCCGCAAACCGCCGGCGGTCTGGGTACAGTCGGCACGAGTCACGCTCGACGCCATGCAGGAGTTTTTTCGCGGAGTGGGAGAAGACTTGAGCGGGGAGTTTCCGAAGCGGGAAGGGGAAATCGCGAGGGCGGTGACGGGGGCACGCGACGCCATGAGCGATTTTCAGACCTGGCTGGCGAGCGTCGTGACCGGCGACGACAAAGGATTCGCGATCGGCAAGGACGCGTTCGACTATCTGCTTCGGAATCAGTACTTCCTGTCGTACGATGCGGATTCGCTGCTCAGGATCGGCGAGGCGCAACTGGCTCTGGCGCAGAAGGCATATGCCGACTATGAGAAGGTGATCGAATCACAGCATCAGACCGGGCAGGATTCGGTGTTCGTGCCGGCATCGTTCAATCGCCAGGATATTCTTGATTATTATCAGTGGGAAGTGGAGCAGGAAAGACTGTATCTGGAGGCGAACGACATCGTGTCGGTGCCGGATGATATCGCCGATGTGACGGTGGTCGAGACGCCGGCGTTCATGCGCCCGGTGCACGCCGGCATCGCCTACGAACCGGCGGGACCGTTTGACAGCATACAGCAGCCGCTCTTCTATGTCCGCCCGCTGCCGGACTCGATGGATCGCCAGCAACTCGAAGCGATGTACCGCTATGTGCACCGTCGCGGGTTCAAGGGCTCGGTGGTTCACGAGGCGTACCCGGGGCATCACCTGCAGATGCAGATTGCCGGGCGGAATCCCGATCCGGTGCGAAAGTGGCAGATGAACAAAATGCTGATAGAGGGGTGGGCGCTGTATTGCGAAGAGATGATGTACGCGGCGGGGTTATATGGTCCGGACAACCCGCAACAATGGCTGGGAATTCTGGGAGGGATTAGATTCCGCGCAGCCAGAATTATCGCGGATGTCAAGTTACATACAGGGCAGTTCACGTATGACGAGTGTGTCGACTGGATGACCAAGACGCTCGAAAGCGAGACCGAAGCGGAGGAGCAATATGTCCGTGCAGAGGTACGTCGCTATACCTACACGCCGACCATCCAGATGTGCTACCTGATGGGGAAACGGGAGATTGAGTTACTCAAAGAGGCAGCGATGCGTCGCGATGGCGGCAACTTCTCAGAGCACGCATTCTATGACAAGCTGCTGGCGGAGGGGAGTATTCCACCAGCACTGTTGTGGAAAGTGCTGGGGTTGACGCCAGCTGAGCAGTGAATCGACTCGCAACAGTTTACTGCCCGTAAGCTATTCCAAACTACACAGTTACGGATGTTTAGGTCCGTCATTCTAAGCGCTTGAATGGCAAATAGTTAGAGCTACCCGTCTAACTATTTACATTTTAATTGGATAGAGTTTGTGGATAACATTTTCTCTTTCACACCCCGACCACTGTGGATATATTCACGGCTATGCTGGACAAGATGATCTGGGCACCATGGCGAGCCGGGTTCATCCTCTCCAAGAAGGAGAAAGGATGCGTTTTCTGCAAACGGCAGAAGATGAAGGACTCGATCAGGAATCTGGTGCTGTATCGCGGCCGCACGGTATTTGTCATTCTGAACAAGTACCCCTACAATAGCGGGCACATGATGATCGTGCCGTACCGCCATGTGGCGCATCTGGAGAGACTGACGCCGCAGGAAGCGATCGAGTTCTTCGATCTGACACGGGTCGCCGTGGCGATTATCAAAGAGAAGCTCCGGCCTCATTCGCTGAATCTCGGGATGAATCTCGGCCGCAGCGCCGGCGCCGGGGTACCGGGACATCTGCACATGCATATCGTACCGCGGTGGATCGGCGACACGAATTTCATGCCGGTGATCGGCAAGACGAGCGTGGTCTCGATACCGCTGGAGCCGATCTACGAGCTACTGCGGGAGGGATTCGACAAGATATGACACGCCGCCGCGCCGCTCCCACCAAGTCCGAACTGCTGCAGTTGCAGAAGCTGTACAAGACCGATGAGAAGATCGGCGAGCGGTTGGGCGGGGTGCCGGCGTATCTCGTGGCCTACTGGCGGCGCAAGAAGAACATTCCCAAACATTCGCTGCCGAAATTCTCCGAAGTCGAGGTCCGAAATCTCTGGGAGCGGTACGGGGATGACGAAAAGTCCGGTCTGGAGCTGGGGCTGTCTAAAGCGGCTTTCTACAACTGGCGGCGTCGCTATGGCATCAAGGAGAAGCCGGCATTTCTCAAGTTAGAGCAGTTGGAGTTTAATTTCCCGGGCGCCAAGCTCGGCCCGACTGTCAATGCGCTCTACGGCAAGCAGAGCGTGGCGCAGAAGATCATCGCTCGGTGCACGGTCGATGAACGGGAAAAAGTTGAGATCGGGGAGACGGTGACAATCGAGCCGGACCTGGTGGTCTCACACTACGACACGGTTGAGATTGTCGACGAGTTCCGCAAGGGGGGGACGGAGTATATCTGGAATCCCAACAAAGTCGTGGTGAGCTACGATTGTGTCGACCAGCGTGTTGATCCGCGCGCGATGAAGGATTTTATCAGACGCCAGCGGATCAAGAATGTGTACGACACCCGCGACGGTTTGTGCCACCAGGTGATACTTGAAAAGGGACATCTGCTCCCGGGGCAGCTTACGCTCGGGACCAACCGGATGGGGATTGCGTACGGCTGCGTGGGGATGTATTTCCAGGCGATTTCGCCCAGGCAGATGGCCGAAGTGTGGGCAACGGGACGGTACAATCTCACGGTTCCGGAAACGATTCGTCTGGGAATCAGCGGCCGCAAAGGACGCGCAGTTTACGCCAAGGATATCATGCTGTCGATCATCAAGAAGCTCACAGTCGACGGCGCATCGGGGAAAGTGATCGAGTACGGCGGCTCGGTGGTGTCGCAGATGACCTTGAGTGAACGGTTTCTCCTATCCAGCTTGTCGATTGAGATGGGGGCTCAGGCGGCGATCTGCCCGTACGACGCCACCACGCGCCGGTATCTGACGGGACGGAACGGCGTAAGTTACCGGCCGGTGATTCCGGACAAGAACGCGGAGTATTCGGAGATATATCAGATCAGTATCGATCAGATGCTACCGCAGATTTCCCTTCCGACCGGCACCGACGATATTAAACCGGTGGCGGATCTTGAAGGGACGCCGGTGCAGCAGATTATTCTGGGGACGCTCACCAACGGCCGATACGATGATATTCGCGTGGCGGCGGAAATACTCAAGAACAAGAAGGTGCATCCCGACTGCCGTCTGATTGTGATACCGGCATCGCGCTCGGTCTATCTCGAAGCACTGAATAAAGGGTTGATCAGGGTGCTGGTCGAGGCGGGGGCGATTCTCGCCGGATCGGGCGGCGCGGGGATGACATCGCTTGCAGATATGGTCTCGGCGGGGGAGACATGTTTGGCCACGACGGGATCGATGTGCCGCGAGCGGTTGGCGAGCGTTCATGCCGAGGTGTATCTGTGCTCTCCGGCGACCGCGGCGGCTTCGGCGTTGCACGCCGCGATCACAGACCCGACGAGGTTTGTGCGGTAGGGGATTACCGCTGGCCCAGCGTCCCCTTCTTGCTCGGTTTGAAATTCTTCACAAAATCGGCAAAGAGAGATTCCGCCTTGGAGCGCATCATCGCTTCGGACAACACCAGTTCAAAGATCACGACCTCGGCGCCACCATCGAAATACGCCAGCGCGGCGTTCGGGATGAATCCGTTCTCCTTTTGCAGGTAGAATGTCCGGGCAGCTTCGCCGGTCAAGGTGGAAAGCGGCTGGACCTCGCGGATATCGGTCGCGGGTCCGTAGTGTTGGCGCAAAGAGAGCGTGTCGTTGGTGATGAGCGTGTCGAGCGGTGTTCCGCGCAGCTTGTAGATATTCACGCCAATCATGACGCTGGAGGAACCGTAGGATTCGGCTTTCGGCAAAAACGCCATGGAGTAGCCATCGGCGTAGGCCTCATCGACCACCAGTTTGAACGCTTTCGGCGCGGGGATGACGTACCGGAAACTCTCGCCGTTGTAGAAGGCGGTGTTGCTGTCGAGTACGGCCTGCTGAGAGGCGCCGAACGCGGAGCAGGCCAGGANGATTGTGATCAGGGTATATTTCATGGTGATAATATCGGAAGGGGGGAAAGAGGACTTGAATTGACCGAATGTCGAAACCGNAGGGGTTTCGACCTACGGGCTTCTTGNCATCAGGTCACATCCGCCTTCGGCGGACAGGACCNGACGGAGGGTGGAATCGAGAAAGCTGTCAGCCAGAGACGGCTGACAGCNCGCCTGCACGATCTGTCATGGCTCGTGCCTCGACTTCGCTCGGCACAGCGAATCGCCGGAGTGACCCGAGCCATAATTAACAGACGACGTCTGCCCCAATTCGCTTGCCCTTTGTGCCGACAGAATCTATCTTCTTACTCCTTGAATCGGGACGACGGTATCCCCCGCTGCAAGGAACGTAAGACGATGTCAAACCCACTCGATAGGGTGGGGCACGGAGCCGGGATGGCGGGTTCGAAGCGGACCCGCGCTGCAACAGGATTGGAAACACCGAATTGTCGCAGAGCCGCAAGATCGACAACACTCAATTTACCATAACTGATATTTGAGGTAACCAATGGCAGGAATAGTTGGATACGGCGCGCATCTACCGCGCCATCGAATCAAAGTCGAAGAGATCGCCAAGGTCTGGGGAATGGACGCCCAGAGCTACAAGAAAGGGCTGATGCTTCGCGAAAAATCGGTCCCGCCGCCGGATATGGATACGATCACGCTTTCAGTCGAGGCGGCTCGCCGCGCGCTGAAGCGGGCGGTGGTGGTGAATCCGGTCGATATCGGCGCGATTTATAT
>PQAP01000141.1 GCA_003105265.1 candidate division GN15 bacterium
CCCCGGCTGGTGGCCGAAATCAAACGGGCCCTTCATCTTGGGGACCTGTCGGAAAATGCCGAATACCATTCCGCCAAGGATGCCCAGCGGTTGCTGGAAATGAAGATTGCCGAACTGGAGGACAAGCTGTCCCGGGTGCGGTCGGTCGATGTCGACAAGATCCCGAACGACAAGGCATACCTGTTCTCCAAGGTGCTGGTAAAGGACCTTCGGGATGGCGAGGAAACGCTCTATACGCTGGCACCGCCGGATGAGGTGGATGTCGACAACGATATCATTTCGGTGAAGTCACCGATCGGTGCGGCTTTGCTCGGCAAAGGGGTGGGGGATTCAGTCGAAGTCCAGGTACCGGCCGGGGTAATCCGGTACGAGATCCTCCGCATCACGCGGGAGTGAGGTCGCGATTCGCAGGCGCGGCCTATTCGTCCTCTTCGTAGAATTCGTCCAGCGACTCTTCTTCGAAATACCCTTCGGCGTCTTCCGGCTCGATCCCGGAGGCCAGGTTGGCACACTCCAGAGAGCAGTAAAACTCGTTTCCCTGCTTGACCGGCTTACCGACTATTTTCTCGTTGCAGTGGTTGCAGAACATCTCCATGCCTCAATTATCATCAGCCCCAGCGGCTGGTACGCCTATTACCAAAAAAGGGCAATCCGAGTTCCCGGAAAACCGCTCTTTAGAGGCGGCCTATCTTAGCCGTAAGAGGATTTTTTGTCAAGGGTTTTTCGGGCGGGGCGGGCCATGACGTTGCCGACCGAATCCGATTGACAAATCTCCGTTTTATCGTATCCTGATTGCGAGATCGGTCTTTCCAGACCACAGTCTACCCGGCAAGCACATATGCGAGTACTCCCTCATGTCATTCTGGCGGTTTCCGTTTGCGGCGCGTCAGTCTTTTCGCCATCCGTGCAGGCGGTCGATGCAGTATCGATGGAATATGTCGGCAGCACATTGTGGAGTGGCGTCAATGACGTAGCCGGCCAGGGGAACTATCTATATGCGGCTTGTCAGTACGGGTTGCAGATTATCGACATATCGAATACGGCTCAACCCACACTGGTTTCCCAGCTCTACCTGCCGCCGGGCGGGTTTATCGGGATAGCCGTTCAAGGCGGATTATCCTATTTGGCCGCAAATGCCGCCGGTGTTGCGATTATTGATGTCAGTGATCCGGCTAATCCGCATCTCCTGTCATGGTGTGATACTCCGGGCTCGGCCTCGGCCGTGGCAGTCAACGGGAGTTACCTGTATGTCACCGATGCCTGGGCCGGCCTCCATGTAGTCGATGTCGCCGACCCGGAACACCCGGTGATCAAAGGGAGTTACGATACGCCGGGCGATGCCCGCGATATAGCGCTGTTCGGAGAATACGTGCTGGTTGCCGACGGTTACGACGGCGGGTTGCAGGTCATCAACGTGGCGCTGCCGGAGTTGCCATACCCGGCGGGCGGGTACGACACCGACGGAATCGCGAGGGGAGTTACCGTCGAAGGCAATCTGGCGTATGTTGCCGATGCCGACGGCGGTGTTGTGATTCTGGACCTCACCGACCCGACTGGGCCGGTTCGGCTGAGCACGTTTCCTGCATCCACTTTCCTGCGGAATGCCGGGGATGTGGCGGTTTACGAAAGCGTGGTCTATTATGTAGGCGGCTATCTGAAGGTAGTGGATGCGTCCGACCCGGATAATCCGCAAGCGCCGGACACGTTGGAAGGGCTCGGTTACTTCACGCGGGTGTCGGTTTTCGGCGATCAACTCATTGCCCTTGAACCGACCCGGGGCGTGAGCATTCTGGATCTCCGGAATCCGCTGGCCCCGCTGCTGCTGGGGCAGTATCGGATGGCGGGTGCTGTGACTCAGATAGCCGCAATTGGGAATACATTAGCGGTTGGGGATGATCCTAACGGCATGCATCTTCTGGATGCGACTAACCCGTCGAGACCTGAAGAAATTGGCTTTGTCCCGGCTTTGATGCAGTGCCTGGGGGTGGCCGGGCACGGTAATTATGCCTATTTCGTTGATGCCGACAGCGGCACACACATTATCGATATAAGCGATGCCAGTCATCCGTCAGAGGTCGGCCGTTTCTGGTCAACCGGGCGCGACCTTGAGATTACGAGCAACTCCGGATTCTTATCCGTATCGGGGTATCCGGACGGCAACTCGTTTTACAGTCTGGTTGACCCGGCGAATCCGTCAAAGATCGGTTCATACAATGCTTCATACGCGGGCCGCGCTGCCTGTGACGGCCGACGGGGTTATATCGCGGCACATTTCTACGGCTTCCAAATTGCCAATCTGGTAGATTCTCAAGCGGCGTTCCTAGAGTGGAAACTCCCCACCACGGGGTGGATAGCTGATGTCGTTCTCGACAGTCAGTGGCTCTATTTGGCCCATGAGGCCTCCGGTCTCTTCATTGTCGATATCTCCGATCCTTCGAATCCCGAAGTGATAGGCGGATACGGATTGGGGGGACTTCCCGGCAGCAAGCACGCCCTCGGCATAGCACGTGCCGACAATCTGGCTTTTCTGGCGCTCGATGCCGATGGTGTATGGGCAATTGACGTGGCCGACCCGTCGAAACCGCAATTGGTTGCGGCGTACAACACTCTCGGCAACGCAAGCCGCGTGGCGGTGTCGGGCGACTACGTCTATGTCGCCGACGAGTACGGAGTGGTGGTTGTCAGGGTGAATCATCCAACCGACGTGCTCGATGAAAGCCCGGACGGGCTTCCGAACGGCCTGCAACTCGCCCAGAACTACCCCAACCCATTCAATCCCCGGACGAACATAGAGTTCTCATTGGCGCGAAAGAGCCATGTTCTGCTTGCGATCTACAATATTCTCGGGGAGGAAGTCGCGGAACTGATCAACGGAGACTTGACCGCCGGTACGCACAGGGTCGGATGGGACGGCAGGGATGCGCGCGGGAATGCGGTTGCGTCGGGGGTTTACCTGTACCGGCTGTCGGTCGAGGGGAAAACGATGGCAAAGAAAATGCTGCTCCTGAAATAACGGCGCCGAGGGGACGGGATCGGGGAGGTCCATACTCGCCTGCCCGACCAGAGCGTCGCCTCGATTAATTCCAGTTTCGGAACATTCCCGGCCGACGTATCATTCAACACTTGTCCGGAGAAGACGTCATATCGGGAAAAAGTCAAGCAGGCGAGAGGACCGACGCATGGGAAACGAGCGAGAGAAGAACTACCGGTTTGAAACTAAGGCCATCCATTCCGGGGAGATACCCGAAGACGGCACCGGGGCCGTAACCACGCCCATACACCCCAGTTCCACGTACCGTGTGAAGTACCCCGGGGACGGCTCCGGCTACGTGTACTCCCGCTGGGCCAATCCCACGCGGTCGGCGCTTGAAAAGGCGCTGGCGGCTCTGGAGAACGGTACGGACGCGTGTGCATTTTCGTCCGGTCTGGCAGCGGTCAACGGCGTGCTGGACCTGCTCAAAGCCGGAGACCATGTGGTGGCGGTCGACGATCTCTACGGCGGCTCGCGGCGTCTGTTTGAGCGGATCAGGCGGAAATTCGGCCTCGATTTCAGCTATGTCGACGGAACCGATCCGCGGAATTTCGAGAGAGCGCTCAAGCCCAACACCCGGCTGTTCTGGATCGAGACGCCGACCAACCCGCTGCTCCAGCTGGTCGATATTGCCGCGGCCGTGAAGATAGCGAAGCCGCACGGCATTCTCGTTACCGTGGATAATACGTTCGCCACGCCCTATATCCAGCAGCCGCTCGCCTGCGGCGCCGATATCGTCCACCACTCGGCCTCGAAGTATCTCGGCGGCCACTGCGACGTGATCGCCGGTGCGCTGATCTGGAAAAACCCCGAACTCACGGAACAGCTCCGGTTGAGCCAGTACGGCGTAGGCGGGTCACTCAGCCCGTTCGATTCCTGGCTGGTACTTCGGGGTATCAAGACGCTGCACGTCCGCATGGAACGTCATTCGTTGAACGCGATGAAGGTGGTCGAGTACCTGGAGACGGTTAAACAGGTCGACCGCATCTTCTTTCCGGGGCATGACGGCACGCCGATTCCCAACGGCATGAAACTGCCGGGCGGCATGGTGTCATTTTCGCTCAAAGCGGATTTCGAGCAGGTGAAGAAGTTCGTGATGGCGACACAGGTGTTCGTGCTGGCGGAATCGCTGGGGGGAGTCGAATCGCTGATCAATCATCCGGCTTCGATGACCCANGCTTCGATTCCCAAAGAAGTTCGGGAGGAACACGGAATCACTGACGGACTGGTGCGGTTATCGATCGGCCTGGAGCATATCGANGATCTGCTGATCGATTTGCGGCAGGCGTTNGCGGCGATGGGCTAAGCGTTCTGCTCTTCGGCCAGCCCCATGATGTCCTTGACCAGCACGGGCTCGACGGCATAGAAGCCCTGCCCGTATTTGCAGCGCGAGAGCAGGCCGAACGACCGNGCCATGGCGGTCAGCTGTTCGACGTAATCCCGCGATTTCTCGGGATTCAAAAACTGCGAGCGGTGTGCTGACAGCGCGGCTATCCACTGGTCGAACTGCGGTGTAATGTCGACTACGAAATTGGGCTGGACTCCCGGCGGAAGAAAATAGTGAAATATCCGGGTGACCAGATGCGGGGGATCCGGCAAATCAACCTTCTTCAGAGACGCCAGGTTGCAGGCGTTGATGGCGATGATGCCGGACGCGACATGATCCGGATGTGACTGACGGCGGCCGTGACCGACATGCGGGTACGGGGCGAGGATAATGCGGGGTTTGGCGCGGCGGATAATTGCGGCGATAGCCAGTCGCTTGTCATAGCTGTCCTCCAGACGCGTATCGCCCCAGTCAAAGGTGGCGAGAATGTCCACGCCAAGAATCTTCGCCGCATCCTTCACCTCCTGTGCCCGAATTTCCGCCGTCCCGCCGGTCCCCATCTCTCCCTCGGTCATGATAATGATGCCGCAGCGATAGCCGCGTTCGTGCAAGCCGATCAGCACGCCGCCGGTGCCGACTTCGATGTCGTCCGGATGAGCGCCGATCGAGATCAAATCGTATTGAGTGGTATCGTTCATTCTACCCGCCAAGAAAAAGCCCGGAGACTGACTGTCTCCGGGCTAAAACAATCAAATTGCCGTTTAGTTTCCAAAGGCGCTGGAGTGGAAGACCAGCATCTCACGAATCAGATTATACGTGTACGCACTGCCGGTCGCCGGATGGCCCGGTGTGCCGCTGTATTCGAGAACGGTCGGGCTATGACCGGCGGTTCTCAGGGTGCTGATCCAGGATTCGGTCATATCGTGATAACCATACTCCGCCTGAGGTGAGGTGGCAAACCACATGGAAACACCCTGAAGTGCCGACGGGCCCGCCTGCACCATGAGGGAATCGAGGTTGTTGGACATCCAGCGGCTCCACGTGGCGGCATTCACCGAGCCGTCAGCATTGAACGGCATGTGGAATCCCCAGTGAACATCGGCGCTTCCGATTGGCCCGCCGATATCCTGCCCCATGAGGAGTCCCGACACCAGCGTCGCGCTGTCCGCCCACTGCTGCCGACTGAGAATGTACAGCCGGCGCTGGTTGGCGGCAATTGTCACGGAGACCGTCATCTGGGTATCGTGCGGCGAGAACGCCAGCGATCCGCCGACAAACATGCGGCTCAAACGCAGGGTTCTCATAGTATCAAAGTGATTCGCGACGTAATCCCATGTCGTATCGGTGCGAAGACCCTGTTCCGCAAAAACCTGCGGGATGAGTTGGATCAGGCCGCCGTTCGAGGTGCTGCCGTCGAAATCGAGCGGACCGTCGGCGGCTGAAATGGACTTGTAGATTCCGGGATGCTTGAGCGCCGCGCGATACGCCCCGTAGGCGCCCATACCGACACCGCCGATACCGTGTTCCTGCGGATCGGAAGAGACGTCGGCCCAGGAAGCAACAAAGCGAAGACTGTCGACCAGTTTGTTGACCAACAGATCGCCCATGATGTCATCCATGTGTCCGGCCGGGTCGCTGTTGCCATAGAACGTTCCGCCAAAGACCTTCTCGTTACCCACCGTGACAATAATCATCGGGCGGATAGTCCCCTTAGAAATCAAGTCGTAAGCGATTTCCGCCAAACCGTGATCGAAGTAGAACCACTTGTCGGCATCCTGAGGCGCCAACAGAACCAGCAGCGGCAGCGGCTTGTTGCGATATTCCTCGGGAATCGGCACATAATCAGGATGCGGGATGTACGCCGCCATTTCCAGGAGGCACGCAGGGTTACGAATCTGCATGAGGAGTTGCGACGGATTCAGCGTGTCGGTAGCGTTCACCGGCGCCGGCACAAAGACGTGGTTGAAATCCGGCCAGACGGTCCAGCTCGACCGTCCCGAGAGCGTCGGAACATTGGTGCCGCGATCCGAACAACCGGCTGACAGCAGGGTGAGAAAGGCGCCTGCGATGATCACATACTTGCTATATCTCATGTTCGTCTATTCTCCTAAAACCGACGCGCTATCGAGAGAATGGTCTCGAATGTTGTCGCTTTGTACAACCCGGGGAATCCCAGCAGTGAACCGTCGCTTTCATACGTCCGGTCGACCGTCAGGTCCGGATTGGATATGATCGTTCCACCAAGTCCCAGGTCCCAGGTCTGAAGATGCAGCTGCAGGCCGCCGTTGAATCCCAGCTTGGTACCCGTATCCACGAACTGCGGCGTGAATCCGACTTTGTTCGGATCGACACCCTGATCAACCGAGAGCCCGGCCAGCACAGTGAGGGCCGGACTGACATTGTACCGGCCGCCCAACGCCGCCTTGATCGTGTTTCTCCAGTCGACCACGGTGGAAACATCGGACGTGAAGAAGGAACTGACCGACGGATCGGCGGCTGCGCCGCTCAGGCCGTCGCCGGAAGCAAGCGCGAAATCGAAGCCATCGAACGTCGACCACAGCGTGTATTCGCCGTCAAGTGCAACCAGGAATTTCTCAGTGACCTTGTAGGAAAGGCCGACACCGAATGAGGCCGGCAGTTTCAATTTGGTTTCGAAGGCGCGGGACAACGACACATTGCGACCGGAGGCGAAAAGATACTCGACCGAGTTGGGATCAGTCTGCTTGTTTCTCGTCGACTTGATCATCGGCATAAGGAAGTCAAGACGGGCGTCTCCCTTCACGGTGATGTTGAACGGCAGGGCCGCGGTGACACCCAGATTGGCCTTCTCGTTCAGTTTGTACATCATGCCGGCGCGCAGTCCCAGTCCCCATCCATTGCCGTCGCTGTAGAGAAACTCGGGAATGTGGCTATAGGGAACATCGGTGTACGGGGAAGTCGTCATCGGCGTCGACCGGAACTTGAGGTCGCGATACACGAGATCGGCGCGCAGCAGTTGAATGCCCAATCCCAGCGACATCTTGCCCGGCTTGATTTCGCGTGCGGCGGTGAACTGGAAAGCAACGACATCGAGGTTGACGCCGTACTGCTGGCCCGGTGCGCTCAATGAATCGTTGTACGCACGCGGGGGCTGATAGAGATTCCAGTTGATGTTCTGATCGAACGGCTGGTAAATGGACAGACCCCAGACGGTCTCACCGAGGATCGGCAATTTGCCGACAATACCGCCGGTTGGATTGGTCAGCACCGCGTGCTGATTGTAAATGGCGAGGCCATTGTAGAATCCGGTCACGGTGTCCAAGCCGCCGTACCGATAATCCGGTGTCAGTTCGTCGCGGAAATGCAGGAATGCAGATTCGACGCCCCACTGGTTGTCGGTCATGTAGGCAAGTCCGGCCGGATTGTAGTAGGTGGCGGTCCAGTCATTGGCCACGCCCCGGAATGCACCTCCCATTGCCTGCGCCTGAATACCGACACCGGTGTTCTCAAATCCGGCGGCAAGCACTGACGCACTGATCACGGTGATCGCCAGAAGTGCTCTGGCAGAGATACGAATTATCCCCATCCTAGTGTCTCCCTTATCAAACACACACATCATGAATCCTTCCGGTTGTATTCGGGAGTGCGTGGGATCAGCCGAATCTCTTCTTCGGCTGCGCCTTCCTCAACTCGCTCATTTCCCTCGCGACTCACGCATTACGGTGACGTCATTCCAGACGCGGCACCACAAAAACAGAGTGGGCAAATTACCACTTTCCACCCGCTTTTGTCAAGCAGGCAAACCTGCTAATTGCGACTATCACCAGTCTAATAACTCGCTGCTGAGCTATAGGTTAACAGTCTCAGAGAGGACGGATGGCGGTTCGCAAATGTGTGGTCTCCCCGCAATCTATGCGCCGATATTTCGACAATCTCAAATCAATTGTGCTATTTGATGTTAAGGGCGAGACCACGATGCAGCCGGTCACACGGGTTACAGGTCATCACACTCAGTTTGGCACTCAATCCGGAAAAGAGTTCCGCGGAATTGGACATTGTCTTCGCGTTGACTCACTGCCGGGAACGCAAATCAGTCCTCATCGATGCTTATATCGCTTTGTGGGACAAGTCATTACACGCGCATTGCGCCAACCGGCATTTCGCTTGCTCAGGGAGTACAGCGGCGGCCGTGTGAGACTGGCCGCGTTAAGAGCCCTTGCGGCCAAGCCATAGGAAGGTGGACATGCGCAAGTTATTCTTACTGATTGTTCTCATAATTATTCTCGTTTCGCTGAGTTGGTTTCATCGGACCAACGCCCAGGACCTGACGCAGTTGAGCGACAGGCAGAAGGCGGAGATGTTTCGCACGTTTAGCGCCACGAAAGCAGGCGCGAGCGGCACGCAGACCTACCGCACCCCTGATATCTACGATTCGACAGGCCGTCCGCTCAGCACACTCGTGCCCAATGACGGCCGTTCCGGCGATATTGTCGCCGTGGATACATCGACTTCGAACACGATGATTGCCGCTGAAATGCCGGAATTTGAACAGCTCCGACCTTTCGGGCAGGACCTGTTCGGCGGGCCGCGCGAAGCCGCGCCGCCTGACGATATCGCGTCAAGCAGTGACTATATACTCGGGCCCGGTGACAATATCATCATCTCGCTCTGGGGACGGGTGGAGCAGGAGTACAACCTGACGGTGGATCGGGAAGGAAAAGTGTTCATCCCGAAACTCGGCGAGGTAAATGTCTGGGGGAAACGGGTGGATGAGTTCAAGAGTTATGCCCGGAAGAAGTTCTCCGCCGTCTATTCGGATTTTGACATGAATGTGTCACTGGGAAAAATCCGGTCGATCCGCATCTACCTGACCGGCGAGGTGAATCGTCCGGGCGCGTACACGGTGACCTCGCTGACTTCACTTTTCAACGCGTTATATCTTGCGGGCGGCCCGAACGCCAACGGCTCGATGCGAGCGATACGGCTCATGCGCGGCGGCAAAGCTGTCGCCACACTCGATCTCTACGCCTTTCTGCTGGCCGGTGACAACACGGCGGATATCCGGCTGGAATCGGGCGATGCCATCTTTGTTCCCGTGGCGGGCGCACGGGTGGCCATTCGCGGACAAATACACCGTCCGGCTATCTACGAACTGCTCGGAGCCGAAACCGGGGCCGACCTGTTGAAACTGTCCGGCAACGCGACGCCGCAGGCGCATCTTGATCGCGTCCTGCTGGAGCGGGTGTCAGACCGGGGAGAATGGCAGGTACAGGACCTCAATCTGAATCCGGACAGTGCTGCCCGGATATCACCGACTGTGCTCAAGGACGGCGATCGCCTGACTGTCTATTCGATGTTCGACGCCAAAACCAACGTCGTTTTTGTCTCCGGAATGATCAAGCACCCCGGGTGCTATGAACGGACGGATTCGACCCGGGTTCGGGATCTGCTGAGTCGCGGTCAGTTGCAGGACTACGACGTTTACTACAATCGAGCCGACCTTTTTCGACGACACACCGACTACCGGGTTGAGGTCATACCGATCAATGTCGGAGCGGTGCTCGCCGGCGACAGTGCAAACAATATCATGCTGCAGGATAGGGACTCACTTCATGTCTATTCCGTCAAGGATGTGGAGCGGGACAAGTATGTTTATATCGGCGGGGAGGTGGCACGTCCCGGGTCGTATCCGCTGTATGACCGCATGACGGCGGCCGACCTGATATTCCTGTCGGGGTCGTTCACCCGCGGCGCCTCGCGACTTCAGGGAGAACTCGCGCACACCGATTCCCTCGGACAAGTGACAATCGACTACATAGATCTCAGTGATTCGACTTCCACTCGAATCGCGCTGCGAGAGGATGATCGTCTGTATGTCAGAACCATTCCCGAATGGCAGCTGCACCGGACGGTCAAGGTCGAAGGAGAAGTACAATTTCCCGGAGAATACGTGCTGGCGAGGCGCAATGAAACGCTTGGCGACCTGCTGCAGCGCTGCGGCGGTTTCACCAGCAATGCTTTTCCGCCGGGAGCGGTGTTCGAGCGGCGGTCAATCGGTCGAAGTCTGGCCAGGTTGCAGATCCCCAAGATTCTGGAAAACAGCCGCGAACTGGTCGAAGACAGCGCCGGTCACCTCGAAGGGACAGTGCTGATGACGTACGACTCGTCGATGGTCAATCGCATCGTCATTGATCTCAAGAAAGGGAACAACGGTCGCTACGCGGCGGGCGATCTCGTGCTCGAGCCGGGGGATCGTGTTTTCGTGCCCCCGATCCCGACCGGTATTTCGGTGATGGGAGCGGTGGGAGCCACCGGCACGATCAAGTTCACCGAGCACAAGAAAGTAAAGTACTACGTTCAGCAGGCGGGGGATTTCACTCCGCGCGCTGATAAGAAGGGAATCCGGCTGATCAAAGCCAATGGAGCGGTACTCGCCGGGAACGAAGTGCTTGGCCGTCAGGCCGAGCTTGGCGACATCATTGTCGTCCCCTCGAAGATCGACAAGGAAAGGGATTGGTTCAAGACGATGTCGACGGCTCTGGCGGCGACGACAAGCCTGGTTACAACCGTCCTTCTGATAGACAAGCTTTAGCAGGGTTAAGCAAAAGCACCTTAGTAGTTAGCACCTAGTCTCACCTTCCTACCGAAAGCCACCGGACGAGCGAACGGCTCTCCGGTGGTGATTTTTTGCGATAGAACGGTTTTCCCCGGGAGTCGGAAACAGATGACCGCTTTACCTACGAGACCGGGTTGTGCGTGCGACGAAGTCCCCGAATTCCCCAGGTCAACCCGTTGTTCCGGAATCGGTTGCCGGTTACGCGCGGAATCCATGCGAACAGGCACGGCAATTGAGATGCAGATAACTGCCCCTGATTTCGCAATCGCGCAATGTCGGGCGGCAGAGATAGCCGGAAGCTGAAGGAACAGCTCAGGAGCCACGGAAGGAATTCGGCAATGTTGAACATCGGACTTACCTCGAACGAACAAATCGCTCACTTATCGGCAACCATAGCGCGACGCACGCTCCTGTCGCCGGGGGCGGTATTGCCGTTCGCTGATCTTCAGGACCTGCTGCCTCATTTGCTTGCTGAAGTGACGGCGCAAACGGATCATCTGATATCCGCAGGTCACGTGTCACTGGACATCGTAATAGCCGCCGACCACCGGGGGCTGAAAGTGTCGGAGGCCCTGGGGGTTTCGCCGTTTGCGGCGAGCGTCGACGCGGCGCTGGCCAAAGTCGTGACCGGGTCGGAATTGGTCTATGTGGCCAACCCCAACCGGATAACGGGGAGCAATCTCGGGCTGACGGAACTGGAAATGCTGGTGCGCGCGGTGCCGCGCGGATTCGTGCTCATAGATGAGTACTATTTCGACTACTTTGGCATCACCGGCCTGACGCTGCTCGAACGGTACTCGAATATCGGTATCCTTCGATCCTTCGCGGCCGCATTCGGAGTGGAATCATCCGAGTCCGGCTTCTTCGCGGGGTCACCGGAGTTGGTCGGGCGTCTTCGCGGCCGGATGTCCGATCAAGTTATCACCCACACGATTTACCGCACCGCCATGATGACGCTGGAAAGCGACGCTGCGCTCCAGATGCGGCTGAAAACACTTCATGATGAAGCTCTGAGGATTTCAACCGAATTGACGCGGCGCGGTCTCCAGAATCGGATCACGGCCGCTGACTTTCTGCTGCTGCGTGTCAAGGAGCCGACTACGGTGGGAAATCATCTGGCCCGGCACAAGATACCGTGCGAAAACCTCGACGGTTACCCGCTGCTCGGCAACTATCTCCGATACAAGCTCCAGTCACCGCTTTCCAACGACCGATTGCTGGATGCCATCGGACGAATCGCTGAAGAAGCGTACCGGATGACTACGATCGATCGCCGGATGGTTACGCTTCGTCGACCGACGGAGATGGTGGTGGAAACGCCGTTGTCGAAAGAACCGGTAGCGGCAAAACGAAAACCGTTGCGTCTGATTCCAATCACCGACCAACAAAAGAAATCGAAATCAAGGAGACCGGTCCGCAGTCGTCGCTAACAGGATGACATTCGGCGGTCTGCCGACTCCGTAAACCGAGACGTTCGCAACATGATTGCATGGGACAAGACAGCCACTAAAGTAAAAGTTCTTCCTGACGATATCTGGACAATCGGGGAATTGATGAAGGCATCGTCCGGAATGGCACAAGACGCGAAACCACACAGATCAAACGCCACGATTCGCACGCCCGGCCGCGCCGCCGCCATTCGCGCAATTTCAGACGGTCGACAGACCGACGGGGACGTGCAGGGGAAAATTGCGACGGTCGGCGCAGATGTGAAACTTCTGCCCGGATCTCATCGACTGATGAGAACAATAATCGGCAACTCGGGAGCGGCGGTGACTGCCGCTCTTTGTCTACCTGCCGCCGNTNTGATCATGGGTGGTTTGCCGGTTGCAGTTATCGGTGAAGGGATTATCGGTATTCTGTCGTTACGCCTGCTGATCACGCTGATTCAGACCGCCAACCTGTCGCATGAGCATGGCCTCATACGGCTTTCGACCCGAAAGATGCTTCGCGACGAAGTACTCTTCAGTCTCGCTTTCTGTACCACGGCCTTTCTGCTTGGATGGTCGCTGACACCGATTTTGGCGACGGTCTTTTTGAGTCTCAATATTGCCGTACAGGCGATGGTGCACTGGGCAGGGCGGGTGATGCTGCGAAGTGGATCGATCGATAAGACGTCGGTGCGGGATTGCCGGGCTATAATAGTCGGCACCGGAATCAGGGCAAAGCGAGTGGTCGACGCGCTGCTTGACCATCCGGAACTCGATATGGCCCCGTGCGGTTTCCTGGACGCCGACCGAGCCGGTCTCTGGCGCTATCGGGATGTGCCTTTGCTCGGCCGACCGGAAGATCTGGAGCAACTGGTGTTATCCGGGCAGGTCGATGCCCTGTTCGTGACTACCGAGCCCTATGAGGTTTCAGTTTCCCAGCGGCTGCTCGATCTGGCGCACAAAATGGGCGTGACCGTGCATGTCGTGCCGGGACACGCAGGAATCTCCTCGACTGTTGAAATCGCTCGCCTTAACGGCTTTCCCACGCTGGTGTATCGTGCAACGCCGTATCGGTATACTGCGATGGCCCTCAAGCGGGCTGCCGACGTTGTCGGAGCGATTGCGCTTCTGCTTGTCTCGCTGCCGGTGATGACGGCAGCCGCTGTTGCGGTGAAGATGGGGAGTCGGGGACCGGTGCTGTTCCGCCAGGTTCGCTCCGGACGTAACGGGCGGCGGTTCATGCTCTACAAATTTCGAACTATGACCTGCGATGCCGAGCAGAAGAAGGCCTCGCTCTGGAACCAAAATGAGATGTCCGGGCCGGTCTTCAAGATAAGAAATGATCCGCGTATCACGCCGATCGGTCGATTCCTCCGCAAATATTCGGTGGACGAACTGCCGCAACTGTGGAATGTCCTGGCCGGTGATATGTCGCTGGTGGGTCCGCGGCCGCCGCTGCCGTCCGAAGTCCGGCGATTCGAACCGTGGCAAAGACGGAAGCTGTCGGTTCGTCCCGGTCTCACCTGTCTGTGGCAGGTAAACGGCCGGAATGCCATCGATTTTAACGATTGGATGCGACTCGACCTGGACTATATCGATGGCTGGTCACTGACACTGGACGCGAAAATTCTGGTCCGGACAATCCCGACGGTCCTCAAGGGCTCCGGGGTTTGACGCCCGCGCAGTGAATAGTTCGTTCGGCAGGATGCTGAACGGAGCGTATTGGAAACGCAAATGCGATATCTGTTTCACATACTCCTTTTCCTCTCCATCATGGCAGGCAGCTCGTGGGCTGATGACACTGTCGGAGTTCTACCGGCCGGCCTGCCCGATGCCGAATTCTTCTATCTCCGCATGGAACGGGAGCAAACGCTGACTCTCGATAAAATTGATTACCAGCTGGGACCGTACCGGTTCGGCCTTTTTCCGTTTGAGGTCGAGCCGTTCGGACGGATAGCCCGCGTAAGTGACACGAGAGTGTCGGTGTTCGGATCGGTCCGGGAGAATGCGATGAGTTCGCGCTACGCCCGGGGCCGAGCATACGAATCCTTCCGCGGCGGCATGGCTGCCCGACCGGCTCGAAATATCTTCGTGTGGGGGAATTTCGTCCTCGACGAGCAGAGGGCCAAAAATCCGCTGTACACCGGCAAGAAGTGGCGCGGTCTGGCCGGCGATGTCGAGCAGGGTTTTGTCTGGTATCAGAACGGAGGTTTCAATCTTCAGGCCGGGCGGTTCGCCTCGTTCTGGGGTGGGCGCTACTCCCTTTTGCTCGGGCCGAACACGATCATGGATGGAGTCGCTTATAGTCTGCGCTGGGGACGGGTTGCACTCAGTTATCGCTTGAGCGCTCTGGATGGTCGGTCACCGGAGAAAGATGGGGTGGCCGCATTCGAGAATCGGTACCTGGCAGGGCATCGGCTGGATGTCCATTTGTCCAACCGCCTGCGTATCGGTGCGTCCGAAATGGTGGTATTCGGCGGGCCGGGCCGGCAACCGGAGTTTGCCTACCTCAACCCGATTCTGTTCTTTCACAGTTCGCAACTCAACGGCAAGGCCAACGACAACACTCTGATCGCGGTCGATTTTGACTTCACGCCGGTGAACCGATTTCGCCTTTACGGCCAATTGCTGATCGACGATTTTCAGATTGAAAAGAAGCAGCAATCCGATCAGGAACCGGACGAATCCGGTCTGGTCGCCGGGTTCTATGCTGTGGACGTGGCGACAGGATGGGATATCAAGGCGGAGTATACCCGGGTGACCAACCGAACATTCAACCAGCCGTTGCCACGCAACCGGTACCTGTTCGACGGGCAACCGATCGGGGCCGCGTCAGGAAACGACTATGATCTCGGCTCGGTATCGGTTATTCGGTGGCTGAAGCAGAATCTCCGCGGGTCACTGGCTTTCAAATATGGGCGTCAGGGGGAAGGTTCGCCGATGGATGGCTGGAGCACGCCGTGGCTGGATGTATCCGGTGATTATTCGGAGCCGTTTCCGACCGGTGTAGTGGAGAAGCACGCTGTCATATCGGCCAACCTGAACGGTATTATTCGCCGCTCGTTGCTGGTCGATGTGACGGCTGGGCTAAATCGAATCGCCAATTTCGACAGAGTCATGGGTTGGGACCGGACTGTGCCTTTCGTAGCCATTGGCCTTTCGGCGTTTTTCTCGACCGACGTCAATGTGCGATAGCCGGCAGATTCCCACCGTGCCCTAAACTTTTCTCCTCCAACTGCTGTTGTAGTGCAATATGAGGTGATTGTCGGCAGACGATGTCGCTTCATATCGGTGTACATATGACAGAGCAACTCGAGTTAGACAATCAACCGGTCCGGCAATTCACCAATCATCTGGCAGGGGAGAACTCTCCTTACCTGCTGTCTCATGCGGACAACCCCGTGGACTGGTATCCGTGGGGAAATGAGGCGTTTGAGGCCGCAAGACGGCGGGATTGCCCGATCTTCCTGTCGATCGGCTATGCCGCCTGCCACTGGTGCCACGTGATGGAACGGGAGTCGTTCGAAAACGAGGAGATTGCGCGGCTTTTGAACGAGTCATTTGTCAGTATCAAAGTGGATCGGGAGCAGCGACCGGATATCGACCATATTTACATGACATTCACACAGGCGATGGCCGGGTCGGGGGGGTGGCCGATGTCGGTCTTTCTGACACCCGACCTGAAGCCGTTCTTCGCGGGGACCTATTTTCCGCCTGACGATCGGATGGGGCGGCCGGGCTTGCGGCGTGTACTGACGGAAATCGCCACGACCTACCGGGAGAATCATGAGCAGGTGCTGGAGTCGGCATCGAGCATATATCAGGAGATTGCGAAACATATCGCCACCCCTCGAGCCAACAGCTCTCTGAACGCCGCGCTCATCGCACGGGCGGGAGAATCGCTCATGAAGAGTGTCGATCATATGTACGGCGGTTTCGGGCGGGCGCCGAAATTCCCGCATGCGCTGGAAATCGCGCTGTTTCTCCGGCTGGGGCGACGGACCGGAAACCTGGAGTACATGCTGGCCGCGGAAAAGGCGCTGCAGGGGATGGCGCGCGGCGGGATTTATGATCATCTCGGCGGAGGGTTCGCACGGTATTCCACCGACGAGCAGTGGCTGGTGCCGCACTTCGAAAAGATGTTGTATGACAACGCGCTGCTGGTGCCGGTGTACGCCGATGCGTGGCGGATCACGGGAAATGAATGGTACCGGAACGTGGTGCGGGAAACGCTCGACTTTCTCCTGCGGGAAATGCACGAATGCAGCGGGGGATTCCATTCTGCGGTCGACGCTGACAGCGAAGGAGAGGAAGGGAAGTTCTACCTGTGGCACAAGAGCGAGATAGACGGACTTCTCGGATCGGACGCCGAGCTGTTCGGCCGGTATTTCAACGTGACGTCGTACGGCAATTTCGAGGGTCGCACTATCCTCAATATCGACAGCCGCTCCGAACATGCCCGCGTGCAGGCAGGCCTGTCCGAGGAGCAGTTCGAGGGACTTATGCGGCGGTGCCGGACAGTTCTGCTTGCGGCTCGCGCGCGACGGGTGCGACCGCTAACCGACGATAAGATCCTGACGTCATGGAACGGTCTGGCGGTAGCGGCGCTCGGCGCCGGATATCAGATCACCGGAGACCAGACATATATGGAGGCGGCAGCGGCCAATGCCCGGTTCGTGCGCAACGAACTGTGGCGCGACGGACAGCTCACCCACGCGTGGCGACACGGTGTTCATTCGCACGGGGAGTTTCTCGAAGACTACGCTTACTTCATCCACGGCTTGCTGGCGCTTTTTCATTCGGATGTTTCGCAGGACAATCGTCAATGGCTGGAATTTGCGCTGGAACTGGCGGACCGGGCTGTTTCCGCCTTCCAGGACGGCGACGGGCGGTTCTACCTGCGCCCGGAGAATCAGAAAGACCTGATTTTCCGTCCGGCCGAAGAAACCGATTCAGCGCTGCCGAGTCCCGGGTCGGTGATGATTCACAATCTGCTCGTACTCGAACGGCTCACCGGACAGTCCAAATACGGTCGTGCCGGGGAGCGGGGGTTGCAGTATCTGTCAGGCCTGATGGATGACTACGGCATCGGGATGACGTCGGCACTTCTGGCCCTTGATTACTATCTGAGCCCGAAGGTGGAAATCGTCATTACCGGGAAGGGATCGGTGCGTGACAGCATGGCGGCGGAAGTCTTCAGGCGGTATCTGCCCAATTCGATTGTCGCTTCATCGACAGCGCGAGGTAACGGTCAAAGCTGGCCGATTTTCAAGGACCGTTTCGCGGCAGACGGCTCGGCGCGGGCTTTTGTCTGCGAGAACTCCACCTGCCGGGTGCCGGCCGAGACGGTCGAAGCGCTGCGCCAACAGCTCAGTGATCTCTAAGAGATTCAACAAGTTTGCCCAATCGTTATCTTGCCGGAACCGGAAATCATTATACATTGTTGGAGCACGATGAGTACTCGTTACCTATTGGAGTTCGGGCTATGATGACGATTAAAATGGATTGGGCGGGAGGTCTAAAATTCAAGGGGGAGAGCGCATTCGGACATGAGATCATAACCGATGCCGCTTTAGCGTCCGGCGGCGAGGAAGCCGGGTATAAGCCGAGTGAACTGGTGTTGTTCGGGCTCGCCGGATGCACCGGTATGGATGTGATTCGCATACTGGAGAAGCAGAAGCAGGATGTGACGGCACTGGAAGTCGAGGTGGTCGGCCACCACGACGAGAAGAACTATCCGCGGCCGTTTCATACGGTCGAGGTCAAGTTCAACGTGCATGGCCGCAATATCGACCGGGAGAAGCTCGAAAGGGCGATTGAGTTGTCGGAAGAGAAGTATTGTATAGTCGGTCAGACCATAAAGAATGCCGGGAAGGTTGTCTCGAGCTATGAAATCGTTCCGGCATAGAAGGCGGGGATTGGTATGAAGAAGGAAGATCTCGCGTACACGCTGGTGTCGAACAAGTCGTTTGACGCGGTGGTCGCGGCGCTCGAAACCAACAGCCCGGCGCACCAGTTCCGGGTGCTGCACGTGCACGATGTCCAAGCGACGCTGGCGGAGAAGGGATTTCAGCGCGGGCCGCTGAAGATTCTCGAAGTGTGCAACTCCGGGTTTGCGCACAAAGCTTTGGGGCAGGATGTGACGGTGGCCCTGTTCATGCCGTGCAAGTTCACGGTCTGGACCGAAGGGGGCAAGACGCATGTCTCACTCGGG
>PQAP01000142.1 GCA_003105265.1 candidate division GN15 bacterium
TCCCGAAGCACCTGAAACAGCCGCTCGACTTCCCATGGCGTCAGGGCGGCGGTCGGCTCATCCATCACAAGAATCCGGCAGTCGACCATCAGAGCGCGGGCGATTTCGATCATCTGCTGGTGACCAACGCTCAGTTCGTCGACCCGACTTTCGAGATCGATGGACACGCCGAGAGTTTCCAGAGCTTTCTTTGCCTCAGCAAGTTGACGAGGATGGTCGACAAAACCGAACCGGGCGCTTTCTCTACCCAGAAAAAGATTGTCGCACACCGAGAGCGTGGGAACGAGCGTGAATTCCTGATAGATCGCCGTGATACCCGTACGGCGCGCCTGGAGAGGCGACTGAAATGAGGTTGATTCTCCGGCGACATACATTTCGCCGCTGTCGGCTCGGTGGACCCCGGTCACGATCTTGATCAGTGTGCTCTTGCCGGCGCCGTTCTCTCCGACCAGAGCGTGAATCTCACCGGCGCGAAGTTCGAAATCGGCGTCGCTGACCGCCAGTACACCCGGGAACCGCTTGCTAATTCCGGTCAGGAACAGCACGGCCTCTGACTTGCCGCCGGTGCCGAGTGAGGATGACATCACAGTCCTGTCACACTCAGAGAGCGTCCTGTTGCGTGAAGAGGGCGCAAGGGATAAGGATGGTCGGGGAGACCGTGCCGCCGGATATGTATGTCTTCACAGCTTCGATCGTCTGCTTCCCGATCTCGTTCGGCTTCTGGATGACATCCGCGTAAATCTTGCCGGCTTTGATGGCCGCGCGCGCCTCGGGGACGGCATCGAACCCGATCACTTTCACCTTGCCCGCTTTGCCTGCTTTTTCGATGGCCGCAAGAGCGCCGAGAGCGGAGTCATCGTTGATACCGAAAATGGCGGTGACATCGGGGTGTGCCTGCAGAATATCCTCAGCCGTGCGGAAGGCCTGGTCCTTGACGCCGCGGCCTGACAGCTTGGCAACCACCTGAATATCCGGATATTTCGCGATTTCTTCTTCGAATCCTTTCACGCGCTGAATAACCGATTCGACCTCGGGGTGATCGATAATCGCGACTTTGCCGGTGCCGTTAATCGCCTGAGCCACGGCCTGAGCGGCGAGCCGCCCGCCGGCGACGTTGTCGGAAGCGACGTGGGTCACCACTTTCACGCCTTCAGCGAGGCAAGCAATGTCGGCGGTAAAGACCGGGATACCGGCATCATTGGCGGCTTTCACTGCGGTACCGATCGACTTCGAATCACATGGGGCCAGGATAATCGCGTTCACTTTGCGGACGATGAACTCCTGCAACTGGTCTTTCTGCTTGGCAACGTCGAACTCGCCGGCGGTAACGATCAGCTCGTATCCGTTCGCGGCGGCAGCATCTTTAAGCCCCGCCTCGAGTTCCTGGTAGAAGGGGTGAGTGCGAGTGAGGAGCGAAACGCCGATGGTCAATTTGGCCTGCGGCGGGACCGGTGTGGCTTTGCTGCCCTGTTGCTGGTCCTGCTGACCGCATCCGACCGCCATGAATATTACAGCGCACGAAAGGAGCACTACTGCCAAACCCGATTTTGTCATGGGATACCTCGTCTGAAGCTTTTCCGAACGGCTCGACCGATCTCTCGGCAAGTGGTTAATGTTGTTAAGGGAGAAATTACGGGTGTAAGCGCCGGAGCGCAAGATTTTCGTTTGGCGGCTGTCCGAAGATCACTCTTCCGGACAGCCGCAGTGGGGACGGGCTCGTCGAACGCTGCGAAGGTCTGCCGGGGCTACTTGAATATTTCTGCGAAGAAGTCCCGCATCGCCTGCCAGGACCGTCTATCGGCTCGTTCGTTATATGCGACGCCTTTACTTGGATCGGTGCCATTGGCCGGATTGGTGAAGCCGTGGACCGCGCCGCCGTAGGCGATGAGCTGCCAGTCAACGTTGGCGTTAGTCATTTCATCCTCGAACGCCTTGACCTGATCCGGCGGTACATTCGGATCGGAGGCGCCGTGGCACACCAGTATTTTGCACTTGATATTCCTGGCGTCGGCGGGATTGGGTGTCGCCAGTCCGCCGTGAAAACTCACGACACCGTTTATTGCCGCGCCGCTTCGCGCCAGTTCCAGTACAGTTTTGCCGCCGAAGCAGTATCCGATGGCGGCGATCCGCGAGGTGTCGACGTGTGGTTGCCGCTTGAGAACTTCGAGCCCGGCATTGGCCCGGGACCGCATGAGGGGAATATCTTTATAGAATATGCCGGCCTGCGCGGCGGCTTCTTCATTGGTGGTCGGGCGGATCCCCTTTCCGTACATGTCGAGCGCGAAGGCGACATACCCGAGGTTCGCCAGTTGTTCGGCGCGCGACTTCTCATAATTGCCGAGTCCCTTCCATTCGTGGACAACCAGCACACCCGGTCGAAGGCCGGTAATGGTGTCGTCGTAGGCGAGGAACCCTTCGAGCGCCACATTCCCGTCTTTGTACTCTATTGTCTCAGTGTGCAATTTCGCCATAGCGACTCCCGTCAATAATGTCATAATCACAAGTGTTGCTGCAATCCTTCTCATTCCGACCTCCATTCTTTAGGGCAAGTGCTGTAGTCTATCTTTATCCATGATTAAACAAGAGCAGGCGTGCGATGTTTCAGTGACATTGCCTGGAGCGGATCGCTGCCGGAACCTATCCAGTATCCATCGGTGCTAACGCGCTATCCAAGAGTACGCCCCGCGGTAGTCCTTCATCCCAGGTCCAAGTCGCTATGGTTCAACGCAATTGGACCGTAATCGCAAGATTGGCAGCGTAATTGAACTACTGAGTGACAGACCTATTGCCAGAGGGTACGGTTATGACTTTCAAATCGATTGGTGGATTAGCGGCTGTGACGGTCGTGATCGCGCTTCTTCAACTGGCGGGCTGTTCCGCTATCGGGTACGGACTCGGGTCCGCTATTGACGGCAGACAGGGCGCCAAGGGGGAGATTCCGGAATCGGAGTGGACTTCGGTGAGTCCGGGCCGATCTGTTCAAGTGTACCGGGACAGCGGTTTATTCATTAGCGGCAGTTTTCATGGCAGTTCAATCACGTACGGTACTGACTACAAAAAGCGGTACGGTGACTGGCAGAACGCCGACTCAACGAGACATGGCATTCCCGCACCCGGCGATTCGGTGATCCTCAGTTTTGAGAAAGGTGGAGAGCTCGCCGGTCAACTAATCGGCTATGACAAGAAGTATTCCGGCAGCGTACAATCGCACTCCGGTCGTCCCGCCGACCGCCGATTGGCCCCAATGTCCCGGGGAACACCGGAAGCAGAATTGTTGATCAGGAATCCCAATTCGTCCGCACCGTTGCAAATCCCGGCGAAATCACTCAGTTCCATCACCGGGGCTTCCGGCGTGGACCTGTCCGGGTCGACGCTTACTGAATTGGTTGTGAATCAGAGGATGCCGATCGTATCGGCACTCGTCATATCGTCAGATTCCCGTGTCTGGGAGATCCCGATAGACCGAACCAGGAGCGTGGTAGTAACGAGCGAGAAGGGGAAGGCGAAGTGGGTCGGCCTCGGCATCGGAGCGGCGTGCGATGTTGTCCTGATAGTCGCTATAATTGCCTGGGGGGATGCGATGGATTGGGGTGAGGGTGGAATACACGGTTTCTGAGAGCGCGATAGACCGCGTATTCCATTTCGGCCGGTCTTGGCGCGTCGAATGCGCAGTGTAATCCGCCGGTTTGTCTTCAGAGGATTGTCCTGAAGAAGCCGGCAGGTCACCCGTCCGATTTCGTCGGACGCGAGACCTGCCAGAACGGAGTCTCCTCAAAACGCCACCGGATAGTGGGGCGACCAATCACCGAAAGTCTCGACGCCGCCGGCTGGCTACTCACCCACGCACGACGTGTGTACATCGGTGCCGAGAATGCCATCCAGGTTCGGTCCTTTGGGCAGCGTCACGCGATTCGGCTCCAGTTGATCAAGAGTCCTGGCATCATACAGTCGACCGTTGACCATGGTGTACAGAACGTTTTCAGTCTGATGGATGTCCGTGATTGGATCCCCGTCGATGACGATCAGATCCGCCAGCTTTCCGGGCTGGATGCTGCCGAGTTCACCATCGAGACCGATCGACCGCGCGCCCATCCAGGTGGCACAGCGAAGCGCCTCGTGGTTGGTCATGCCACCCTGCTGGAGCATCCACAATTCCCAGTGAGCTCCCAAACCATTGAGCTGACCGTGCGCTCCCAGTTCCACGTTGCCGCCGCGATGCAGTATCTCGGTGGCGACTTTGGACAGAGCAAACTGGTGGTACTCTTCGTCCGGCGCCATAATGCGGCGGATCGAGCGTGGATCGAGCACCGAGCGCGGAGTAAAGCGGCTGAGCCGCTCGTTTTTCCAGACGTCGTAATGCTGGTACCAGTAGTTTTCGCCCCAGAGACCGCCGTAGCCGACAATGAGCGTCGGCGTGTAGCCGGTGCCGAACCGGCCGAGCAGGCGGAGTTCCGGATCATAGAGCGGGGCGACCGGGACCGGGTGCTCAATCGTGGTGTGGCCATCAAGGAGCATCGACATATCCATGTGCAGCGATGAGGCGCCCTCCGGCACCACCATGATGCCCAACTCCCGTCCGGCCTTGATGATCATCTGCCGCTGTTCGCGACGCGGCTGGTTATAGCTTTTGACCAGGGTGGCACCCCAGGCGGCGGTCCGCTTGATTGCGCTGACGGCATCCCGGTACTTGTTAATGACGGTCTTAAAATTTCCTTCGGCGCCGTAGAGAATAGTGCCGGTGCTGAAGATACGAGGGGAAAGCATCTTCCCCTGATTCATCAACTCGGCGCACGCGAAGATCATTTCCGAATTGTTGCTGGGGTCCTCCATCGTGGTGACGCCAAACGCAAGATTGGCGAGGAAGCTCCAATTCTGATGCGCGTACATAGAATTACCGCTCGAACCGGGATGAGCGTGAATATCGATCAGGCCCGGCATCAGGGTCTTGCCTGCGATGTCGATGGTTTTCGCGCCGACAGGAATCTTCACCTGATCGCGAGACCCGACTTCGGCAATCCGGTTCCCCTTGACGTGCACTACACCGTCGGAGATTACCGACAGATCCTGCATCGGCAGGACCCTGGCGCCGACCAGATAGAGATCGGTGGAAGGAATATCCGCCGGTTCATTCCAGCCCAATTGAGTCACACGCGGCTTGGCCGGCTCGGGCTTAACGGGGGAGTCGGATGCCACTGACTTACTGCCGCTGAAGAGGGAATCTACCGTCGACTCGAAAAGCTCCGGTCCGAGACTCCAACGAACGATCCTGCTGTCCGGAGACCAACTCAGGTAGGTGCCGCCATCGGTGGAGAGCTTGCGCACCGGCAGGTCTGTCATCTCCGGAGCTACCGCGAGTGGAGCAGCCATGTGAGGGAACGGACAGACGTATGTCTGCCACAATTCCTGGAACGCCAGCCAATTCTCATCGGGTGAGAGCCGGAAATCGACCGCCCGCTCCGATGTGACGTGCACGCGCCGATCTGAGCCAAGCAGATCAACACTTACCAGCGCGGCCTTGTCTCCATCGTATGAGTGCAGATATATCCGTTCGCCGGTCTTGCTGAAACATGGGGAGTAGCCATCGCGGGTGACCAGGCGCGGCTGTCCCTTGCCGAGTGCATCGACGACATAAATCCCCCGATCTTCCTGCCACAGCCGTCCCCGCAGGCCGTCACCGTCACCGCGCTGATAGACCACCCATTTGCCGTCGGGTGAGAAGTTCGCTGTCACATAGTGTCCGGGGCGAGCCACCAGCGTGCGTGGTTGCGAACCGTCGAGATTCACCGCCTTAATCTGTCCGCCGAGGGTATCATTCCAGGTCACATAAACGACCGAGCGGCCATCGGGGGACAGCGAGGGGGCGAACTCGTATTCGTCGGTCTGCCGGGTAATTCGGAAGCGTTTCCCGGTGGCCGGATCGT
>PQAP01000143.1 GCA_003105265.1 candidate division GN15 bacterium
GAACTTCCAAACAGACTGATAAACATCGCTTGCCCGTATTCGTGCCCAAGTATACCGATTCTCGCGTGCGGACGGAAGTCCGGTTGCTCAAAAAAGAACCGGCCCCATGTGAGGCCGGTGTATGCTTGGGCTGGCAGCTCGCCTAATGAGGGCAACAGAGGTTGACTGGAATCGATGTCAAATAGGCGACCAGGATGGAGAGGTCGGTCAAATCGACAATTCCATTGCAGTCCAGTGAGGCGGTCTGCACCGGCGGAGGCGTTATCGGCATGCCGGTGAGATAGGCGACCAGCATGGACAGATCGCTGAGGTCAGGACCTGTGTGGCTGCTGTTGACGTCGCCGCAGAGGAAAGTTTGATACAGGAAATTCCTGCCCGCACTGTACACGGTGTAGAAACCGGCCGAGTCAAGCGCTTTCAGCCGCCAGTAGTAACGCTGTCCATCGACCAGGAGCGGGGGCTCGACCACAAAGCTGTCGGGATAGACGTATCCCGTGAAGCTGTAATCTGTAAACGACGAATTCTTGGAGATGTGCAAATAGTAGTATTCCTTCGAGGTCTCCCATGCCGGCGGCGCACCGGCGGTCCAGCGGAGAACGACAGGACCGACCGTGACAACCTGGCTGTCGACCGGCGACAGTTCGGTAGGAATGTTCGGTGGCGTGGAATCAACGACGAAACTCGGTCGGACCGGTATCTGGGAAATATTTCCCGCCAGATCGACACGCTGCACCTGCCAGTACCATCGGCCTTCGGCGAGAGTACCCGGCACCGGGAACGACGTAACCAAAACCGAATCAAATGTCCGAAGATTGGTGGTCAGGCCGCTGTCCGAGGCAATCCGAATGCGCGTAAAGACCGGCGCTTCCGTCGAAGTCGGCGGGGTGGGCGTCGAGTAAACCAGCGTTACTGTCCGTTGCTTTAGAATCGCGTTATTGGCCGGGCTGATATGTGTCGGCGAAGCCGGATTGCCGTTATCCACACAGATCCGCCGTGGAAACTGCTGGAACGACGATGAGTCGGGGCCGACATAGCCGCGCACTCCCCAATAGTAGAGACCGTCCGGTAGTGAATCCAAACCCGGCATGGCAAAGCCGGACGATGTCAATCCGCCGTAAGAAAGAGCGGGGGAGAGAAGCGCCGAGTCATGGGCAATCGTCAACCGGAAGCTGTCGGCCACTCCGCTCCAGGCAAACGTGAAAGACCGGGCTTTCGTATATATCACCGTGTCCGGCGACACGAGTGAGGGAGCAGCCACCGGATTGAGAATGGTCACGGCGAAATGGGCGGTATCCGACACTCCGCCATTACCGGCGCCCAGCAGAGTGATTTGATCGACGGTGAGATGAGGTACATCGGCAGGCACGAGCAACGCGAAACTCGTGTTGCCGGTGGCGCCGATCCCGAGATTGAGCAGTCGAGAGGACGGGGTAATTGTCCATCCGGCGCTGTTGGTCGGAGTCACTGTGACGTTGTTGGTCGCGTTGCTGTTATTCTGCACCGACACGTAGAAGCTGACCGACGCCGGGGAGGACACGCTCGTGTCGACCGGCGGGGTCACGCTAATTGAATACACTGCCGCGGCGCTGACTCTGATCCGGTTAGTTGAGGTGATCATCGTGTCGGTCCGGCTCTTAACGCGGCAGAGCACGCTGTCGCTCACACCGGCGACCAGGCCGGCCGGAACCTGGATCGGCACGACAATGTGCGCGGAATCGTAGCGTCCCAGTACGACCACGGTATCAAGATTAGAGAGAAGCCAGCCGGCGCTGTCGGTCACCACTACTCTGGCGGAATCGGTCTGACCGCCGACATTGCTGATCCAGAACGCGGCATTCGACGTCTGTCCGGGCGGCACGGCGAAGTCGCTGCCGTCAAACACCGCCCATGCCAACGACTGACCCGGCGTATTGATGCTGTCGGGGGTGAGCACGATTGAATATTTCTGCGGACCAATCGGCACATCGTAGCCGATCACCCGTGCTTTCCACAGGCCGGGCGCGGGATTGGTGACTTCGGCCGTCTCTACGTTGTCACGCCGATTCAGGCCCTTGGTCGCGGCAGCACCGGGATTTGACGGATTAAGCACCCAGGCGTTTTGTTCGACTCCGAAGGGATCGACAAGGACAAGATCGAGATCATTTCTCAGGTCCTTACCGGCCATAGCCGTTCCACCCGGATCGTCCCACACCAGGGTTACTTTGAGACTGGGTTTGCCTGACGGCACGGTCAGGTCATACTGATTCACTCCCGAAGTGCTGATTTGGCCTTGAGCATACGAGGGATCGCCGATACCAATCTTCGTGCAGGCCTTGACGGCGTCCACCTTGCCGTGTCCGTAGACATAATCCGGTCCCACCTGACCGAGATCGGCGGCGGTATTGACCAGAATCCCTTTGATCGTCGAAGGCAGTACGTCGTTACCGTAACCGAAAACATTTCTGCGCTGTTGAATCATAAGCGCGACCACGCCCGACACAGCCGGTGCGGACATTGATGTTCCACACATCGTGATGTAGCTGCCGCTGGCGCTGCAACTTGTCACCCCGTAATCGGAGTTTGACTGGCACCCGGGTCCCACGACATCCGGCTTCACGCGGCCATCGTCAGTCGGTCCCCACGATGAGAAGGAGGTCATCGAGCTATTGTTCGAGTTAATGGCGCCGACCGTGATAATATTCTTCGCGGTCGCGAGCGCGCTGATAGTGCCGTAGGTCCAGCCGAGTGAACCGCAGTACTGAGTCGAAGTCGAGCGCTCATTACCTGCCGACCAGACAATCGAGATTGGCTGGCCGCCGCTACCCCGGACGAGATTATCCAGAGTGGTATTCTCGGAGAAGTAGTTGCCCATCATGTCTTCGCAGGCCGACTGCGTGGCCGGATCGCCAACTCCGTAGCCCCATGAATTGCTGGAAACGCGGGCGCCCATCACCTCAACTTCGGTATACTCCGAAGCGGCCTCCGAGGCGCTGCTCCACCACAGTTGCGAGAGCAGTTCGGCTGCCGGGGCCATACCCCGGTAAGTGCCGCTGGAGCGGGAACCGTCTCCCATGATCGTGCCCGCTACATGCGTGGCGTGGTCCCTGACGGTGGCCGTACCGAGTTGGGTCACGCGGCCACCGAAATCCTGATGACCGGCATAGGCGAAACCGCCATCCCATTCGGCGACCACAATGCCGAGGCCGTCCAAATTGTAAGGGGCGGCCTGAACGGTGGTCGCGCCGATATTGTCGCGGCTCGAGTTGTTTTCTTCTTGTGGCTTCGGCTTGGCGGTCTCAATCCAGAGCACAGCGTCGGTCTCGGCCATGAGGGAATAAGCGGATTCGGAAGCAACCAGATCGATGATGTTGGCAGAAGGTTCGATACCGATGATAGCAGCGTCATATTGATTGCGAAAACGTTCCGCCCAGGTCGAAGCGTCCTCGTCTTTCTGCAGCATCACGACAAACTGCACCTTGTCGCCGCCGCGTCGGGCGAAATCACGGATGCCGGAAGTTATCAGCCGCGACAATTTCTGCTCGGGAGAGATCCGGCTGAACCATCGGATACCGCCGGCATCAATATCGCTTTGCTCGAGATTGCGATCGACTTTGGCGACCCACGTGAAGTTTGGCACATACTCAAGCAAATGTATGCCGCGGCTATCGAGTTGCTCTTTTTCGGACTCAGTCAGCGGCCCCTGCAACTGGATAAAGATGTGGCTGCCGCCAACCGCCGAGGCGGCGCCAGCAGCCGCACGGGTCATCGATTGAGGCAGGAGGTTGCCGTTTCTGAAGTAGATCGTGTAGTCAGTCTGCGCCTGGGTGAAGGCAGCGAGGAATAAGAAGACGATTGCGGTTACAAGAAGCGCGCGAGTCACTAGTCCCATGAAACTTCCCTTGTTGTCTGTTCAGCGCGGTACTTGGTGGTACTGCGATTGACCATAGAATACAGATCTAATATAGACAAAATCCGTCTTCAGTCAATCAGTATCACGATGTCCCAACATAACTTATCGGCATATATGGCGCGTAAATTCTGCGCTAACGTCGTTATAGAGGTCGGGACAGAGATTCCTGTCGCACCAGTTCGAAACGTTTGATCGTCAATTCAAGAAAAGACATGGTTCTCGACAGACACGAATCTTCTCTTGGTCGAGTAGTACTTCACTTAAGGAGCAGCATTTTATTGGCTAACAACAGATTACCTGTCGTTAGTCGGTAGAAGTATACACCACTGCCTGCCGGACGACCCTGATTGTCTGTCCCGCTCCAAAGCACTTTGTGGATACCCGCTTGCCGAGTGCCGCTGACCAGGTTGGCCACCTTTCGACCCAGCAGATCGTAAACGGCCAGCTCCACAGCCGCAGTTCGAGGGAGGGCGTATTCGATTACTGTAGTCAGGTTGAACGGGTTCGGGTAGTTCTGAGACAGTGCGAAAGAAGTCGGCAGGTTAGACTCCGAACCGGCGTCGTCGACTGACAACGGGTCCTGCACGATAATGTTGTTCGCGAATTGCGAAGTCGATCCGGTGACGTCCGTCACGATTGCCGTTACCGTGTCGCCGATGTTCGCACCGATGATGGCCACGCGGAAGTGCCCGGTTGAGTCGACGCGGCCAGTGCCAAGCATCACTTTGCCTTCGCCGGCACCTGACAGATCGGGTGCAGCCCGATAAATGTCGATTGTGCCGTCAAACGCCGCGCTGGTGCCGTAGACAGTGTCCGGTCGGGCTCTGGTCAGCTCGGGCGTCTGCACGCCATTCTGCGCACCACGGCGAATGATGATACCCATGCTATCGTTATCATAGATCGGGTTCCAGCGGACAGTGTTCGATCGAGTGGCCGAATCCGCGAAATAGACGCCATAAGCGCCGTTGGCAACGATCAGGTTGCCGTCCGCGAGCGAATCGCCGCCGATAATGTTGTCAGTCGCTCCTCCGTATATCCCGACACCGTTGCCAAGATTCAATATTGGAGAGTTACCATCGATTCCGACCCCAATGTAATTGCCGCGAATCAGGTTGTGACTCGTCCCGATGCCGAACAGGTGGACACCGCTCCCCAACTCGACATTCACGTTACCGTATCCGTTTCCCGAAATGACATTGCGCTGTACGGCGGCTGATCCGCCGATCTCGTTAAACTGAGCGCCATCGGCAATCAGCACGCCGCAACTGCCGTTGCGCAAGGCGCGCGTGCCGGTAATGTCGGCGCCGATCATGTTGCCCATGACGAAATTGTGGTCGCTACCTGCGCCGAGAATGGCGACTCCTGTGCCGAGCGGAAAGAGGGCGCCTCGATTGCCGCTAATGACATTGCCCGCACCCGGCGCTGTTCCACCGATAATATTGAGTGATGACCCATCGCGTATGGTCACCCCCGTAGCATTGGGAGCTGAACTGATACTTCCGACGCTGACGCCGATGCAATTGCCGACCACTACATTCTGGCCGCCTCCGGACAAGCAGACGCCGCTTCCCCAGTTACCGGAAATGACATTGCCGGTGCTGTCGCCGATACTGCCGATGGCATTACGTGAAGCGCCCTCACCGACAAACACGCCGTGGCCGCTTGACAGGCCGTTGCCGATACCGGCATAACCGCTGGTATCGACCCCGATAAAACTCGCGACAATCCGGTTCTCGTCACAGCCGACGCCGACAATCCTCACGCCGTCGCCTGCGTTGCCGGTAATGACGTTGGAGCGCGGAATGGCCGAGTCCCCGATCAGCGTGTGATGAGCGCGGTCTCGAATCAAAACGCCGGCCCCGACATTCCCGAGCGGCAATACTCCGGTGGCGTCGAGTCCAATGAGGTTACCGGCAATTACATTCGAATCCGACTCGCTTCCCTGAATGGTAATCCCCGCAGCGTTATTCCCCGAGATCAGGTTGCGCGTCCAGATGGAATCGCCGCCGATTCGATTGGCGCGCGCGCCCGCGTCGATCAGCAGGCCGCCGTATCCGTTCGGTACGGCCCGTGCACCGGTGATGTCGCACCCGACCACACTGTTGAGCACGCGATTGGCGGTGGCGTTGCCAGTGATCCGCACGCCGTAGCAGAGATTGCCGGAGATAACATTTCGCCCCGTCGGGACTGAATCGCCGATCCGGTTTCCTGAAGCAAGCGTGCCAATGGTGATGCCGTATGGATTCGGCGCAGCCGCTCCTCCGTTGGCAGTTACGCCGATCAGGCAGTTGGCGATGACATTGGTGCTGGCGCCCTGACCGTGAATCCAGATGCCGGATGCGGAATCGTAATCAAGGCCGCAGCCGGAAATGATGACTCGCTCCGAAAACATGTCCCCGCCGATCCGGTTGGCGGCGCCTATTATCTCGATGCCGTGCGCGCGGGAGCGTCGAAACTCCATCCCCGCAATCGTACAGCCCGAAGCGAGTTTTGCCAGACTGCTGTTATAGTTGTTGAGAAGACCGTCCACAACGGTCTCACCGGCGTTTCCCTGCGTCACCGTACCGGAGTCAAGGAACTCGACCGGGCCGAGCGTAAGAAATATGCTCGGCAAACCTGCGGAGAAGGTGATAGTATCGGGACCGGCAAGCGCGTTTGCCTCGTCGATGGCAGCCCGAAACGTGCAGCCGGAAGAATCGCCACAAATGCCGTCGCCCGGAGAGGGATCTGCAGCGTCGACGGCGCTCGTGACCAGGAAGTGTGCCGACTGCGCCGATGACGGGAGAAAATACGCCACCGGCAATAGAACCAGCCACAGCAATGTGAGTGTACGCTTAGTCGGCATCGGTCCGCCGTATCGAGCTTATTTGAGCAAGACCATCTTGCGAACTTCGCTTTGCGTGCCCGCAGTCAGGCGATAGAAATACATCCCCGCAGCCGCCGCACCGCCCGATCCGGTCGTGCCGTCCCATACAACTGCGTGATCTCCCGCGGCCAGGGTACCATCCAACAGCGTCACTACCCGTTCACCGAGGATATTGAACAGCTCCAGTTGCACCGGGGACCGGTGCGGCAGAGTGAAGCGTATGGTTGTGGACGGATTGAACGGATTGGGGTAGTTCTGCTCGAGCACGAATCCACCAGGAATGACGAGCGGATGATCGGTCACGGCTGTAGGCAGGGCGCGAAGATCATAGATGTGCAGCGAGACGCCGTTCGAAACGGCGGCAAAGCCGTTCTCATAGCCAATGCGAATGCCGTCGCGACCGCCGTAGGCAAGAATCCCGAACGGCTCGGTGGTCAGGTCAAGGACGACAAGGCCACCCTGCCCGACAACATACATGCGCTGGCCGATGATCAGGGCCTGCGATATCTCGTTTAGCGACGGCATTTCCGCCATCGTGGCCACAACGGGCTGCAGAACGTTGGTCGGATCCAGGCGCAGTATGCGATTGCCGCTGCAAACCATCAAATATCCATTATAAGTGACCAGATCTCCCACACCGTATTCCAGCCCGATGGTCTGCCGGTATTCGGCGCTGAAATCAGGGAAGATGCGATAGACCCACAAACCCTTGCCGGTCGCTATCACGAGAATCGTGTCGAGAAACTCGACATCGAGTACGCCCCCGATGACTTCGATATTCCCGGCAAAATTGACTTCGTTGGAATCAGAAACCGTATACAGCCCGACCTTGCCGTTGCCGAACGCGGCGTAGGAGCGCAGCGTGTCGATCTTGTGATCATTGAACCGGACGCCGCTGAACTCGAGCGTGTCGATATAGATGGCGCCGCGATAAAGGGTTGTGTCCGGTTCGACCTGGAACATCAGGGCCCGCCGCAATTGCGGATAGAGAACGAGCAAGCTGTCGCCGATCGGTTCCATCGACGCCACCTGGTTAAGCCCGGTAAACAGCGTGCGCTGGTATTCGGGCAGCCCGCCGGCGGTCATATTGTACACGTCAATTGCATTGCGTTGTCCCCCGACCAGCAGTTGGCCGTGATGCATCACCACTCCCGTGATGCCGCCGCGCTGACGGATGGCGGGAAGGGGAAAGGCGGAATAGGAACGGAAATCGTCGACGTCGTACAGCAGTATCCCGCCGATCTGGCCCGGCAGCACGACATATGGTTTGCCGGCGACATACGCAATGTGGCCGCGCAGGTTCGGCTCCGGCGGCTCCTGGAGCTGGGACAACCCGTTCGGAGTGGCATCGAGATACACGATTTGCCCGAACTGGGTCGCAGAGTCGAGGACTACGACGTAGTTGGAATCGGCGAGAAGCCGGGTGGGCGTAATGAGCAGCGGCACCGAATCGGTGACGGTCGGCGGCGAGGTGCGGCGATTGGCGATCAGGAGGAGGTTATTTCGCGAAGCAATCACAATGCTCGAATCGACCGGGTGAAACATGTACGCTTGAAAAGGGAGATACAAGAAATCGATAAACGTCCCGAACCCGTTGCTGTCGACTTTGTACCGCAGTATGCCGTTGTAGCTGTCGACCGCGTACAGGGTGTCTCCGACCAGGTCCAGTTGGCGATAATTCACGCCGAGCAAGCTCGAGTCTACCAGTTCGGCCGTCCGGTAATCGGTCAGGCGATAGCGGCGAATGCCGTCGAATCCAAAACTGATATAGAGATCGGTGCCGCGCAGAACGAAGTCGTTCGCGCCGGGCGCGAGATCGATCGATCCGAGCGACTGGAGATCAGGCAGAGTGCGCAGATCGAAAAAGTAGATCACACCGGCGGCAGTCTGCACCAAAAGGACCGAATCGAATCGTTTCTGACGTTCCGCGGCGGAATTGAGGAAGAGATGCTTGACGGGGTTGAACTGCGTGGTGCCTGCCTGCCCTTGAAACACCGCCATGCCGTCGTGCGCCGCCGCCACTATGAAGGTGTCGACAACCATCACGGAATTGAATCTCCCCCAGAGCATGGTNTGCAGCGGATCNGNNGGNATATTCAGNACNGCCNGGGCAGACCCGGCCAGCANAGCCANCGCCAATATGATCCGCATGCGCTTCATTTNAGCAATACCATCTTCTTCACGAATTGTCGGCCATCAACACTCAGCCGGTAGAAATATACACCGGAAGCCAGCAAACCCGCATCAAGTTTGACGGTGTGGCTTCCCGCCGGCATCTGGGCATCGACCAGGGTACGGACGTGCTCGCCGAGGAGATTGAACACCTCTAGCGCCACCCGCGCCCGGGCGGCGAGCGTAAAGGGTATGGTGGTTTCCGGATTAAACGGATTCGGGAAATTCTGTCCCAGTGAGAATTGGGCGGGTAACTGCGGTTTGTCACCCGGTACGTCGGTCGGGATGTTCGGGTCTACGAAAATGCTGCTGTTTTTGTTGTCGGCCATAAACCGGCCGAAGTTCCTGCCGCCCCGCGACGATGCCTCGTAATCCCACACGTACACCTGGCCGGCGTCGCCGAGATACGCCAGTTCCACCAAGCTGTCGCCGTCAATATCATCGACCAATGGCGCATAGGAGTTGGAGAAGACCACCGACGGCGGAGCCGGGGTGACGATCGGGTATCCGGGCAATAAACTCCCCTGGTAATCGAGGACGATGATGCGCTCCGGACCTGTCCCGGGAAGGATATACCCGCCGCGCACAATGATCTCGGGATGACGATCGCCTGTGAGGTCCGCGACTACCGGCGTGCCGAAGGTGTTCGGATATCGGAATATCTCCCCAACCGGGCGGTCGGACGTACCGCCACCGGTAATGCCGACATAAGGGGACCCGTCGGAGCGAAATATGTAGATCGAACCGACGTCGTATTCATAGAACGCGCAGATAATCTCAAGCTTGCCGTCGAGATCAAGATCAGCCACCGCCGGTACATTGCCGATCCATCCGGACGCATTCGGGAACCGAATCGGAAACCCATCCAGATCGCGGAGATCCTTACCGTCGGCAGTACGCGTTTTGACCCAGAGTATCCGGTTATAAACCGAGTCCTGGCCGGTGGCGATGATCTCGGGGACGTTGTCTCCGGTCAGATCGGCAAGGACCGTGCCATAGACCAGTTGCCCTTCGATAACCTGGGCGATGGAGTGGCCAAACGCCGGGCGGGCGGTGCGCCCTTCGTACACCGCCACACCGGTGCGCGGCGACAGCCCTGTGAACGACACGACTACTTCCTGCAGGCCATCGCCGTTGACATCTGCCGGCGCCACGGCATTACCGCCCCAGAAGTAGGCCACAGAGGTACCGAAATTGAACGTCGTATATTCACCCCCGAGAGAGTAGAAAAAGGGGTCACCATTAAGTCTGTAAGCGTCGATTTTTCCCTTCGTATCGATCAGCATGATCACCGGCGGCTGGCCGCTGACAATCGTCCCCACGGTGGGTGTGGGATAGCCGAACCACATCAGCCCCGTCTCGCAATGACGCGGCCACCCCGGCGCGTAGGTACCGTCGTATCGAAACACGTGAAGGCCATCTTCATTGGTGCAGATTATCTCATCGTTGCCATCGGAATCGACATCGTAAATCGCCGGTACGCAGCGCATGTCTTTGTCGGTGAAGAGAGGAAAGCCGGGTAAAATCTGGCCGTTGCTCTCGAATACATACAGGCCGTTGAACGTTCCGGCGATGACTTCCTTTATGCCGTCGTGATTGAGATCGGCGGTCACGACCGTCTGGGAGCCGCGCGAGGGGAGGGCTTGCGGCCAGCCGGCGGCGAACGACGAAGCAATCATCACGGTCGCCGAATCGTTAGCCGGGACACCGGCAAAATAGGCGCGAAGGATGATCGTATATGTTCCGCTGGTCAGGCCGGAGGCATTCCACTGGTAGATGAGTGTATCAAAGTACTCCTGAGTGGTGACGGTCAGCCGCTTCAGGGCTCCGGTACCCTTTCGATAGTACACTTCCACCGAGTCGTAATCGTTGCCGAAGGCCGAGCCGCGAATCGGGATGGAGTACCGCAGAGTGTCGCCGGTCGCAGGGGACTGGAGGTCGACGGAATCGGTGTTGACGTAACGAAACGTGACGGTTTTAGCCGTGCCGAAGTCGTCGGTGAGTCGGAAATTGACAAAGCCGTCGAGGTCGGGTCGAGCGAACGTATGCAGCAATGAATCAGAAGGCAGGAATGCGCCGCTGTCGAGCGGTATCCAGGCAGCGGTGATGGCGCCGATTGAGTAGTCCAGACGCCAGCCGCCGGAATACCCGGCCATGCCTGCAGCCCGGCACTGCACAGCGCCGGAGTATCGCACGGACCGCTCCGGAGAGACAAAAGCGATGCCACCCTGAGTCAACAAACTCAGCGAACGCCCGATGTTGAGATAACCGTAGCCGGAAATCGAATCGGGGCCGATTAATGTGTCCCCTCGTTCCAGCGGATCTACAATGTCTGTGGCCCCCATGCGCAGCACGTTTTCAAGCTGAGAGAGGTTCAAGTCGGGACGAAACGACAACATCAGGGCCGCGGCGCCGGCGACAATCGGAGCCGCCATAGACGTTCCATCGGCGAGATAGTACTGTCCATCGGGTCCGACAATATGCACGTTTGGCTCGCCGAATGCGGCATACATATCCGTACCGGCAGCGCGAAGCGACAGGATATCCTCGCCCGGTGCTACCAGGTCGACAAACGGTCCCCACGTTGAAAAATGAGTCAGGGTGCCGTGAGAATTGCCGGCGGCGATCGTAAAGGAAGAATCGAAGGCCGCCG
Source organism: candidate division GN15 bacterium (assembly GCA_003105265.1). Lineage (GTDB taxonomy): Bacteria > Zixibacteria > MSB-5A5 > GN15 > FEB-12 > FEB-12. Next base: position 11,581 of record PQAP01000143.1, read on the forward strand.
GGTTGGCCCTCGTGTTGTCTCCAGTGTTGCCCGCGGCAATACTCACGAACACGCCATTCCTGCGGGCAAGGTCCAGCGCGTCCTTTAAGATCAACGCCTCGAATTGTGTTCCCCAACTGATGTTGATAATCTGTGCTCCTGAGTTGACCGCGTACAGCACACCCGCAGTACCGACTGAGAGAAAACCGTTGGGCCGAATTTTCACCGTCATAAGTTTGGCCCACGGCGCCACCCCGACCGTACCTCGGCCGTCTTCGTTTGCCGCGACGAGTCCCGCGAGATGCGTGCCGTGACCGTCGGTGTCGGTTGGATCATTGTCCCCTTTTATGTCGTAATAGGCGGGAATGTCGCCGGAGATGTCATAGCCGAGAGTGTCATCGACATATCCGTTATGATCATCGTCGATACCGTTTCCGGGAATTTCACCCGGGTTGCGCCAGAATCTGCCCTGCAGTTCCGGGTGCAACAGATCCGTGCCGGAGTCGACTATTGCCACCAAGACTTTGGCTGTCTCGGGCGGCGGGGATATGTACGTCCACACAATATCGATATCCGAGCCGGCTGTTCCCGACTTGAACACGAGCTGATCGTTAAACTGGCCGTCGTTGCGCTGAATCCCCCAGTATTGCTGGCCCTCGTTGATCATGTACCACTGATAGGGGAAGAGCGAATCGGTCGGTATCCCGTAAAAGTCCAGGTACTGGTCCTGCTCCACCCGCTCGACATTCTGGCTGCCGAGCTGCCGCAGGACATCGGCGACTGTGGCGGTCGAGTCGGCCGAGACATACACGAAGAACCGCTCAAACGGTTCCGCCGCGCGCAGCGTGGACTTCATACCGATAGGAAGCAACGGTTCCAGCCGGCTGCCGGTTGCCAGCGAAGAACGCAGCGCGCCGACGCGATCGAGCGACTTGACTTTGACGATGAACTGACCGGGGATGTAGCCGGACGGGGCGGCGCCGGGTGCCGACCAACTCAGCACGATGATCAAGACCGCGAGAGCCGGAAAGCTTCCGAATTTTCGAAATCGCACGTAAGATCCCTAACGTATCATCGGTTCATTTAGCGTTGAACTGCCATGCAGAGGACGCATGGCACGTCGTCAACGTTCAACCCGTCGATAAACAAATATAACAGTCGCGGGCTGCAATTCCATCGCTCAATTGGCGGCGCGAAGGCCGACCGATGTGGCCAGTGCCTCGATGTAAGCGGGGGTTGTCCCGCAGCAACCGCCAATTCCGGCGACCATGCTGCGATTCACCAGATTACTCAACTCTGCGCAGAAACGTTCGATGCCAACCGGGTAGACGGCTGATTCCCCAGTGAACGTCGGCACTCCGGCAGAGGGGAGAGCCAGCAGCGGAAGGTTGATTCGCCCACGCAAGGCGATTATCGATTGAACAATGGATTCAGGCCCTGTTCCACAATTGAAACCGAAGAAACCGACGCCTGAGTCACGAACGACCGTGTCATAAATTGATGCCGCAAAATCTGCGGTTTGCGCCGAATCGACAGTCGGAGTAAGGCAGACGGCGACCGGTATGGTTCGGTTAGCTCTCCGGACCACCGGCATCACTGCGGCCACGACCTGAGCTACCGCGAGTGCTGTCTGAAATGTCTCGCACACGAGCATGTCCACGCCCGCACCGACAAGAGCTTCGGCCTGTTCAGCGTACACTGACTCCGGAGTGCAAGACGCCATCGCGAACTCCGGCACTGAGAGCGGCACGGGGCCGATCGAACCGGCGATACGCACAGGACCTTTAACATTGACACTCACGCTTGCACGATGTGCGATAGCTACAGCTTCCCGATTAATGTGCACTGTCTCTTCCTCAAGGCCGTAGCGCGACAATGACAGACGGTTAGCCGCGAAACTGTTGGTGCGGAGCACCTGCGCACCGGCGTGTAGATACGCGCGATGGACATTCTCGACCAGTTCGGAATGCGATAGGTTTAACCGCTCGCATGGCAAACGGTACTTCGATTGCGGCAGGAGCATTGTGCCCATAGCACCGTCGAATATCACCAAGTCACTCACACGCTCGTCCACGATCAACCTTCAGCTAAAACTGACTCTCGCACGCAGCTACCGGCACTCAGCTTGAAACCAGAATAGGGTCGAATGCGCAATGTAATGCACAAGCCACTACCGCGAATACTCGCGAATTATCCTTAAGCTAAACGGAAAATTTTATAAATGCGAGCTTAACCCTAAGGATATTAATCAATTATGAGATGTCGGCGGGTACGGCACATTCGTCGCTTGGCCCGGGCATGACAATTGCTCCATGTTGCATAGTTTGGTGCAACTGGCACCGTAATTTGGCGCACAGGACCACAGGGTCCTTTGTAAGATTAAGTCAAATAACCACATACGAAGTCAGACCACAGAGCACTTAAGTATTGCCTGTCGCGGGTGGTATGCAGAGTTAACGGATTGGTGCGTCTCACAGCGTATCAGTCCCCAAGGTGAACGTATTAATAACGGAGGTTGAGGAAGATGCGCAAACTACTCTACGTCGCTCTTGCTCTCGTCGCTGTGGCCGTCATCATGGTCGGCTGTCAGAAAGACCCGCTAAGCCCTTCGATGGGTGACACCCGTGCCCTGTCGGGCCAGTTGACCGGCGCCATGATTGAGTCGGCAACTCTTTACGTCTATGTCAACACCGCCAGCGGACGGACCGTGGAAGTCCACCGGATCACGGCCGGCTGGGGTGAGTTGACGGTTAACTGGTTCAATTTCGGCGGCGCCTATGCGGCGGCGGTCGAAGGAACCTTTGTCGGCAATGCCGGCTGGCAGTCTGTGGACATCACGAGTCTCATGAAGCAGTGGGCTGACGGCACCTATCCCAATTACGGTGTCCTGCTCAAACAGGTCTCCCCGACGTTTCCTCGCACCAAGATGAACAGCCGCGAAGCCGCGGATTTTCATCCGTACGTGGAAGTAACGCTGGTCGGCGGCAGCACGCAGACGCTCGACGATCTCGCGGATGCCTGGATCTATCAGATCGAATCCACCTACAACGGCGGCGCCTCTGACACGCTGTTCACCGGCTGGAATTCGGAGACCTCCTGGGAAAAGGAGACGCTGATCAGGTTCAACATGCCGGATGTGCCGCACGGCGGCTGCACCCGGACGATCGGCTATTGGAAGACCCATGCCGGGTTCGGTCCGCAGGCAGACGTCGTGACGCCGCTGTTGCCGATCTGGCTGGGCACGTCCGGCGGGCTTAAGAGCGTGCAGGTGACTACCGCTCAGATGGCGGTTGACTATCTGTCGCAGCAGGTGTATGGCGCGCCGTCCAACGGCATCACCAAGCTGTACGCTCAGTTGCTCGGCGCCAAGCTGAATATCGCGAGCGGCGCTGACTACGCGGAAGTCGCCGCCGCCATCGCGGCCGCTGACGCATTCCTGGCCACGCACAACTATCTCGATTGGACAAGTCTCAGCAAGGCCGACAAAAACATGGTGCTCGGCTGGCAGTATACGCTCGACCAGTACAACAACGGCTTCATCGGCCCCGCCCATTGCGATGACGATGTGCCGGTCAGCTGAAGATTGACTTTCCAAGAGAAGTCGATTCTTCGACAGACAAAGAACCCGCGAGCCGATGGCCCGCGGGTTTTCATTTACTCCCGATCTGTCAGCAGCGGTTGCTTATGAGCAATTCGGCAATACATATCCTCCGCCGGTGAGATAACTGACCAGAGCGCTCAGGTCGCTGAGATCGACAATACCGGTCGCGTTGACGTTGGCTTCGGGAATACATGGAAGTACATAGCCCCCGCCTGTCAGGTAGCTGACCATTGAACTCAAATCACTGAGATCGACTATGCCGGTCATGTTGATATTACCGGTTGTCCCGGAACAGCATGAGGGCGGCACGCACGTAAAGGTAGTGACCTTGATCGCGTCGACCGCCGCTTCCACCACCGATCCGTTGGCATCATCGGAGGCCTCAAATCGGAGGCGCATCTGATTGGTTGGAGTCATGAGGTCGGATGTCCAAAACGAGTGAACAAACCATCCGCCGTTCGCATACTGCACCGGCCCCAGGGTCTTGGCATAAGACCAAACGCCGCCATCGTCATTCGTAATATACACGCGGAACAGGTCGCCGTAGGGAGCCGAACCAGTAGCATTGGAATACCAGACGGCGAACTGAACATAAGCATTACTCGCGCCGCTGATATCGAACAGGGGCGAGGTCAGGATGGTGGAACCGCCGTCGACGTCGGAATTGCCGCTCACATTATCGGTAAGCCAGCACTGTCCCGAGCCATCGTAGTCATGCACCGGGTCACCGCGCAGACCGTACCCCTGGGGAATACCGCGCGTCCAGGGACCGTCGACAGGAGCTCCTGACACTGTCCATCCCTTGTCGGTTTCAAAATTGTCCTCGAACGCTATCGACGAAGAAGTCGCGACTATGGCGTCGTTGGGTCGAGCCGTGTCCGACGGCAAGAACACCGAACCATTAGTGGCTTCGGAGGCGCCGACAAAAAACCGATAGCGGCTATCGCAACTTTGTGCCGGAAGGGTCGCCCGATATGACGTCCCACCCACCGAAGCCAGCGCCACGCTGTCATAACCGGCGCCGTCGAGTCCGTAGTACAGCTTTTCAGTCCCCGGCACGATCGAACCGCCGTACGCAGAAGCGATATCTACATCGACAGTCGTGGCCGTGCTGGGGACAAGGGTAGTCGGCACTCCCGACGGATAGATTATGGCGAGCGAAGCTGCCGGTTGCGCCGTGCCACTGACCGCATAGGCGGTTGCGAGGGAGGCCTTCACGAGTCGCGTCATGTAGGGGAAACTCATGTAGGTGGCGCTGTCGGTAACTTTGTGATACACGGTCGAGAATTTTCTCTCGGCAATGAAGCTGGCATCGTACCCCTGAAGCGTAAACGGGTAGTGGTCCGAGCCGCTCGAGGCCCCGGCGAGCACGCCTTTGATGCCCACCAGCGAATCAGCCAGATGAATCCAGAAACTGGAATACGCCGTCAGCGGGCCATGAAACACGTTGGCGCTGTCCGTGTTCTCGAAATGCCCGATCATATCCATATTGAGCATGGAGACAATAGAGTCACTCCTCTCCAGCGACTCGGAGACGTAGTGATACGACCCGTACAGGCCGGACTCCTCGGCATCAAAGAGCGCGAAGACAATCGTCATGTCGGTAGGAACGGTCGCCAGAATCCGGGCAAGTTCGAGGACACCGGCGGTACCGGAACCGTTGTCATCCGCGCCGGGGGAGACAGAGACAGCGTCGCGATGTGCTCCGATTATCACGTGGTGATTCGGATATTTTGTCCCGATCTTGTACGCCAGCACATTCTGGCACGATTTGAGAGTCGACCCGATAACGGCCATGAAACTATCTGTGACCAGAGAATCGTAACCATAAGCCGTCAGCTTGGACACAATCCAGTCGCGCGAATCGTAGTTCGCCGTCGAGCCGGCCAGCCGCGGGGGATAGGATTGCAGTTGCNGGACGAAGGCCTGCAAGGTGTCCTGCGACACCTTTGCTATTAGCGAATCCAGCGGGACGGCCAGTGCGCCCAAGCGACTGGCGATGTCAAGAGCGGATCGAGGGGACTCGGAATACACCACGTCAACTCCCTGATCGGCCAGCGAGCGAAGCAGGGGAACGCCGTCCGGCCCTTCACCGATGGGTTGGTCAGTTTTGTACACTCGGACGCCGCCCTGCTCGAACAACAGCGGATACTGCTCTGCGTTGGCGCGGTCGAGACGATTGTCCAACGCCAACTCGTTTCGGGAGACGTCGGTCGCCACCAGAGTGATAGCGAGTCCGGAAGAGGCCACAGCTTCCTGCCGGGGGGCATCTGCATATACCAGGTAGCCGTCGGTTAACTGCACCAGCGGCTCCACCGCCAGCCGCTTCAGGAGTTCGGCGTCAGTCTGAGAGGCAACACGTACAAGGTACAACTCGCCCGCCCATCCGGTCGAAATTGCCACCCCCATTACAAGCAAGACAAGAATCGTTCGCTTAATCACAGATGTGTACTCCTGTGTATCAGTCAGCGCAATGAATAATCGCAGCTCTCACGTGGGGGTACAAATGACCGGCGGTTGACAGGACCCCGCACAGGTGACTCAGCGTGTATGTCAAATCTGGAGCCCGGCTGCAGGCAATATTCCATGCGACGCGACAGTTCCCGGGACCCGAACTATGAGTTGATCACAACATAACATAATTGCCTGAATTGTCAATTCAACAAAACCGGCGGTTGCTGCGTCCTTCCGGCAAGACAGTACTTGCCGAAAAATCGAACGCTCGTCGATGGATCAGCGTCTCGATGTGACCGAGTTCGGCTGGAGCGGGTATTCCCCGCTGAGATCGACACTCATAACATCTGGAGGCCAGAAGTGAAACGTGTGCTCACTTCCATCGCGATGCTGTTGCTGGTCGCCCGCGCGACCTACTCTCAAAACGTGCTCAGCCAACCGGAAAGCGTAACGTTCGACGCTGTTCGCCACCGCTACATGGTTTCGAGTTTGGGTAACGGCAAGATCATTGCAATCGATACATTGGGGAACCAGACCGAGTTCTACGACGCGGGCGTTTATACGTTCGGCAATCATATAGTGGGGGACACGCTCTATACTTCGATCGGCCAGTATCCGTCCCATTTACTCGCCCTGAATCTAGAAACCGGGGCTGTCATTCTCGATACGACGGTGACGGTTTCCCTGGAGATGGACGGTATGACGAGCGATACGTCCGGCCACCTCTATGTCGTCGACAACTACATCAATCGCATTTACCGGTACAATCTCAGCACCCGGGCTATCGACATTCTTCCCGTTTCCGGGCTCGCTAACAGTCTTCAAGACGTGGAATTCGACGCCCGGCACAATCGACTGCTGGTGGTCGGCTCCACCCTTCTGCCGCCGCTTCAGGCCGTGAACCTTGCCACCATGACCGTCACCACTCTCGTGCCGGAAATATCGAACGGCAATTGCGACGGATTGGCTATCGACCCCGACGGCAACGTTTACTATTCCTCGTGGCGAACGCTGGGTGTCTACAAGTATGATTCCAATTTCACGGAGCCGGCGCTGAGGGTACGCGCGACACCGGAAGGACAGGCCAACCTCGACTTCAATGAACATGACCGAGTGCTGGCGATTCCGGCCTTCACCGGCAACCAACTGTTGCTGCTGGGCTACGATGAGTACACTGATTCCGACGGCGACCGGTTGGTTAACGCTTCCGACAACTGCCCATCCGTTGCCAATAAATTTCAGGAGGACGGGGATGCCGACGGCGTGGGGGATGTCTGCGACAATTGTCTTGCAGTGGCGAACAGCGACCAAGCCGACACGGATTTGGACGGTATCGGTGACGCCTGTGATAATTGTCCGTCCGTGACCAATCTTGATCAAGCCGACGGAGACCTCGACGGCATCGGTGACGTTTGCGACAATTGTTTTGACACCGATGCGGACGGCTTCGGCGATCCGAACCACGTCGAAAACGCGTGTCCGGCAGACAACTGTCCCTATATAGGCAACCCAACTCAGCTTGATACCGATCACGATGGTATTGGTGACGCCTGCTGCTGTGTCGGCACGCGTGGTAACGTCAACTATGTCGGGATTGTCGACCTGTCCGATCTGAGTGCCTTGGTCAGTTACCTTACGGGTGGCGGGTTTATGCTGCCATGCCCAAGCGAAGGGAACGTCAACGGTAGCGGGATAGTCGATCTCAGCGACCTGAGCGCACTGGTCAGTTATCTGACGGGCGGTGGATACATACTGCCGACCTGCGCTTGAGCGGATGTAACTACTGAACGGTGACGCCAAGGCTCACGGATGTCGAATCCGGCTTGACATAGGCAATCTTGTATCCGCGCGGCGAGGAGAAGTTCAGGCTCAGGCTCGCTGTGTCCACTCCGCTGCCATGAGCGCAGGGCGCGCCATGATAGTAGTAATTCCACATCAGGAGAATCGACACCGTGTCGCCGGACAATGAGTAGGTCAGGGATTTCAAGTGGTTACAGCCGGAAGGATAGGTATACACGACGCGAACACTATCGTGCAGGGCCAATGTGTCACGGGCCAGGACAGTGTCTATTCCCAGCGGCTTGTCGTAGTCAAACTCATTGGTAGATCCGGAGTCGCCACATGCAAACGCCAGCAGGAAGGATAGTGTCAGGGTCGGAATGACGATTATAATGCGTCTCATGGTAAGCCGCCTCCAAGAAATACCGGGGGACAGATTTGAACTGTCGACATCCAGTTCCACAGACTGGCGCTCTGAACCAACTGAGCTACCCCGGCAATCCGGCCCAAACTTATCATAAATTATCGTTCGGTCAAGGCCAAAGATAATGGCCGGTTGGTTAACCGGCCATGTCTACCGACAATCACCGTCTCGTCAAAACGCGGCTCATGACCGCGATCCGACCGGTAAGTCTTTCTACGAGCAGCTGCAGTCGCCGCAACCGGCGCCCGGCTTCCCGATCGATACGATATATCCCCCCTGGCCGAAATCCCGTTCGACATAATCGACGTTGATCTCGCCGTACTGGGTGAGAAATTCCTTCAGACCCGGATCGATCCAGGCCGAAATCCCGTTTGACTGCAGTTGTTCCAATCCGTCTACTGACTCATCCAGAGCCAAGCCCACCGAGGGCCCGCTTCAGCCAGCCCCCTGAAAATAGAGCACTAATTTGCTGTCTTTGGCTTTCTCACTGGAAAGCACCTGATTCAGTTCTTTACTCGCCCGATCGCTTACTACGAGCATGGTACTCCTGTCTAAGTTGTCCTTCCACCACGGAAGGCAATCGGAATATAAGAAAAACTATTAAGAAGAAAAGTTCCCATTTTGCCGTGTTAAAGAAGACCGCCCCCGG
>PQAP01000144.1 GCA_003105265.1 candidate division GN15 bacterium
CAGGTCACACGGTCCGAAGCGGGCCGCAAGACCTTCCGGAGCCAGGACTGTTCGGTCACGTCTTGTCCGCCGAAGGCGAGTGTGACCTGACCGAACGCTTAATTCCTTGCCCCCAAGTGAATTAGTCATCACATAATTAAGGTTGACATAGAGTCGACCCGTCCTATATTGCCCCGCGAAACGATACAAGAAAGGGTTTGAATGACCCTTTTGGTCTTTCCTCCGGAGGATCCCGGCAGGAAGAAGAATGACAGAACCTACGCCCAGATCGCGCTGTTAGGGGCTGTGCCGGCGATTCTGGTCGCGGCTCCCCTGATTGGTTTTTTTGCGGGGCGTTGGGTGGACGGCAAGCTCGGTAGCGATCCGTACCTCACGATTCTGGGCATTATCCTGGGATTTGTAGCGGCCGGAAGAGAGATTTACAAGCTGGTCAAACGATCAGAGCAGTTGGAAAAGGAAAAAGACTCCGAATCTGATGGGACTTGAGTTTATCGCCAGATCACTCCGCACTTACGGGATTGTCCTCCTGATATTTCTTCCGTTCGGGCTGTATTATTTCGGCGTCTATCCGACGCTGGCCGTCTTGTCGGGCGGTATATGGGGGATATTGAATCTGATGTTTATTACCTCGTTGGTGCGGCTGACCATTCGTCCCGAAGGTGCCGATGCCGGTCGTGCGATAGGCATCGCCCTCATCAAGTTTCCGCTGCTGTATGCTGCCGGTTTTGCTCTACTGAAGGTGGAGCAGTTTTCGCCGGTGCTTCTCCTCGTTGGATTTGGCGGAATAATGGGGATAATCGTACTCAAAGTTCTTGGTCGACTGGCCCTTGGTCTCGATGCCATTCCCGGCAACCATAAGCCGGCGCAGGGGAGTGTTCACTGATGATGTCCGCTCCACTTCTGGCTCTGGCCTTTCTCAGCGAAGGCGGCGGCTCGGAACTGCCGTCAGTACTGAGCTTGCTGACCGGACATAATTCACCGATCTATCACTGGGTCAATATCATTTATGCGCTGGTCGTTTCAATTATCCTCTGTGTGGTCGCGATCAGCGTCTATTCTCGCCGCCAGATGATCCCCGGGCCACTGCAAAACCTGGTGGAAATGCTGGTCGAGGGAATGTACAACTTCCTGCACTCGATCCTCGGCCACGATACCAAACGATACGTCCCGTTTCTGGGCACTCTGTTCTTCTACATACTGTGCATGAATCTGATGGGGATTATTCCCGGCGGGCACTCACCATCGACCAACATCAATATCACGGCGTCACTGGCAATCATGGTGTTCCTGTACTCGCAGTACACGGGGCTGACGCGGCTGGGGATTAAGAGGTATGTCGATCACATGATCGGTGAACCGCGCAACGTTATCGGCTGGTGTATTGTTCCGCTCATTCTTCCCATTCACATCATTGGGGAGTTTGCCAAACCGTTCAGCTTGGCGCTTCGTCTATTCGGCAATATTACCGGTGAGGACATTTTGGTCGCCGCATTCGTGGGACTCGGCGTGACTGCCTTGTCATTCATGCACTCGCCGATCGGGCTGCCCCTGAATATCCCGTTCATTCTGCTCGGGATTCTGCTGTCGACCATTCAGGCGCTGGTGTTCACGCTGTTGTCGACCATTTACATTCTGATGATGCTGCCGCACACTGAGGAGCATCATTAGGATCTTGGATATGAACAAAGAGATATAACAATACCGTTACGGAGGATACGATGGATTATCAAGCAATGTTGGCGTGGGCGCTCCCGATGGGAGTCGGTCTGGCGGCGGTCGGTTCAGGTCTCGGTCTCGGCCGTGCGGTCGGTTCTGCGATGGAAGCAATCGGGCGTCAGCCGGAAGCTTCCGGCAAGATTCAGACGGCCATGATTATCGGCGCGGCGCTGATCGAAGCGTTGACCATTTACGCGCTCGTGGTGTTCTTCCTGCTTTCCGGCAAGATTGGCGCGCACTAATCGACGGATTGACTTGGACTACCGCTATGCCTGCGGGCCTGCGGTCAGACTGGAGAACGAATGATTAGTTTGGAATGGCAACAGTTACTCACGCACGCGGTCGGGTTCCTGATCACCCTCTGGATCCTCAAGCGATACGCCTGGAAGCCGCTGCTGGGACTGATGGAAGAGCGACGGAACCGGATTGTCGATGAGTTCAAGCGCATCGACGATGCCAAGGCCGAAGTCGCCCAGCAGGCCGCGACCTATGAGTCGAAGCTGAAGGATATCGAGTCGGAGCGGCGCGCGAAGATCGTGGAAGCGGTCGAGGAAGGGAAGAAACTCGCGGCCGATATCAAGGCGCAGGCGCAGCAGGAAGTGAAGGAGATTCACGAGAAATCAAAAGCCGACCTGCAGCGGGATATCGCCAAGGCGCGGGTGGAACTTCGCGACCAGATGGTGGCGATTACCATGACCACCGCCGAGAAGGTGATTCGCGAGAAGCTCGATGACGCCAAGCAACGCGAGTTGATCAGCGGCTATATCCGGAATCTGGAGAAGGCGTAGCCGCAATGCTGTCTCGCGAAGTCGCCCACAAGTACGCGCACGCGCTGTTCATGTCCGCGAAGGCCAAGAACCTTCTCGATAAGGCCGATGAGCAATTCCTGCAATTGAGACAATTGCTCGTTTCCGACCCCACGTTGTTCAATTTCTTGAACGCGCCGCAGGTGTCGGATGAGAAGAAGCTGGAGCTGGTGCGGAACGTATTCGCGGGGCGACTGGAGAGGCCCTTTGTCGAGTTCCTGATTGTGCTGGTGGAGAAGCACCGCACCCAATTTCTGCCGGATATCGCCGAAGAGCTTGACCGGATGATCAAGGCGGCCAAAGGAATCGGCAAAGTGACGGTGATCACGGCAATTCCGATTTCGCCTTTGGAGGAACAGGAACTGATAAAGCAACTGGCGAAAAAGACCGGTCTGAAGATCGAGCTTGAAAAGAAGGTCGATCGTCAGATTCTGGGCGGCATGATTACGATCCTGCATGACCAGATTATTGATGGTTCCGTGCGCCACGGTCTCAGCCAGATTCAGGAGCAGCTTGAAAAGGTAAAGGTGCACTAGTGGTTCGGGTTCGCCTCGAACCCGACATCGAGACTAATGCGGCCGCTGGTTTGAGCGAAGTCGAGAACCGTACAGTTTGAAGATGAGAGATTTGANATAGGAGTTTGATGATGGGTTTGAATCCCGAAGAAGTCTCCTCGATTATCAAGAAAGAGATCGAGAAATACGAGACCAAACTCGAAATGGAGTCGGTCGGGACGGTNCTCCAGGTCGGCGATGGTATCGCCCGCATCTGGGGGCTCCAGGATGTCCAGATGTCCGAGCTGATTCAGTTNCCGGGCGACATCTATGGCCTGGTGTTGAACCTCGAAGCCGACAACGTCGGCGCGGCGATTTTCGGTTCCGACACACACATTCACGAAGGTGACACCGTCCGTCGTACCGGCAAAGTGGCCTCCGTGCCTGTCGGTGAGGCGCTGATTGGCCGCGTGGTCAATCCGCTCGGCCAGCCGCTCGATGGCAAAGGCCCGATTGTCACCGATAAATATCGCGTGATCGAGGGTATGGCGCCGAACGTCGTGCAGCGTCAGCCGGTGAAAGAACCGCTCCAGACCGGACTGAAAGCTATCGACTCGATGATCCCGATCGGCCGCGGCCAGCGCGAGTTGATTATCGGTGACCGTCAGACCGGCAAGACCGCTCTGGCGCTCGACACGATCATTAATCAAAAAGGCCAGAACGTATTCTGCATATATGTGGCGATCGGCCA
>PQAP01000145.1 GCA_003105265.1 candidate division GN15 bacterium
CGGTGGAGCGAAGAAACAGCCGCCCGGTACTGCCGGGGCGACGGCGTTCGTGACCGGAGATGCCATACAATTCGCCGAACGTGCCGACTTCCCCTTTCACGTTGAACGTTCTGTGCGAACTCGCATTCGTATTCGACGGCTGATAGACCTGCGCACTGTCCTGCCCTGATGCAGGCCGAGTATTGACAAGCATCAGGCTGAATAGCACGACAGCCGGCCGCAATCTCAGTCCTCCCTGCCAACGTGAAACCGGGCGCATCGAAAAACGGCTACTCACTGAAATACGAGACCTCCACGCCGGGGTCCCCCTCTCGCCCGGTCTGATCAACGCAGCAAACCGAATAGTAATAGCGGACGCCGCTTCGCACCGAAGTATCGCGATATTCAGTCGTGGTAGCCGGCAGCGCTTGCGGTGTGATCACGGTGCGGGACTCTGTGTCGGTTCGCCGATAGACGCGATACCCGGCTGCTGACGGCTGCTGCGTCCTGATCCAGATGACCTTCAATGCCTTGCCTTCCTGCACGACCCGTATGCCGCCGGGCGGAAGCGGCGCCGGTTCGAAGACCGTTATCCTCATCGTGTTCGAGGGCTGACTCTCCGTACCCTTGTCGTTGACGGCGCGAAGCTGATAGAGATAAGTCGCGCCCGCCGTTGTCCCGGTGTCGATATACTCCGTCGTGGTGCGAATCAGCGGGGCAGCAGTAACTCGTTCCCACCTGAGACTGTCCGTTTCGATTGCGCGGTACAGATGATAACCGGCCAGAGCGATATCATCGACCGCCGTCCAGAACAGAAGGACCCTGCGTCCATCCGCGTAACCGAAGAATGACCGGGGCGCATCCGCCGTGAGTGATTGGTTCGGATACGCCACGACCGGAACGGAATAAGCGCTCATGATACCGGTGAAGTTTATCGACTGCACCAGATACCAGTATTGACCGGCGGCCGAGAGATAGTTCGATGTATCCAGATATTCGGTCGTGTCCTTCCCGATGAGGGGCGAAATCTGCGACAGCGAGCCGTTGTAGCTGTCGGCGCGGTAGACATAGTAGCCGCGAATGTCCGATTCATCGCCCGCTTTCCACGTTACTCTGATACCATTCGGTCGCGACTCGGCGCGGATCTCCTGTGGCGGAAGCGGCTCGTGGCGGTTCTGAAAGAGCGACAGCGCCCGCGCCGACTTCTCGGATTCCCGACCGGCCCGATTGACTGCCGTCACGCGATAGAAGAAACGGTCCACCAGCGTCGTCCCGCGATCTTCGTAGAAGCCGGTGTCGGGTGGAAGCAGTACGGCATTGATTCGGACATAGTTGCTGTCGGCATCGCCGCTTCGGTACACATTGTAGCCGGCAATGTTCTCGCCTGTCACCGTATCCCACGTGACGGTTATCCCGAGCGACGACGGGTTGGCGAACACATTTTGCGGAATTGCCGGCGTCGATATGTCTCTCGGAGTCACCGGTATCAGCGGTTTGCGCACGCTCTCGTTGCCGGCATAGTCCGTCGAGACAATCGCATAATAGTATGTGCGTCCGGCGCGGGCGGTGGTGTCGGTGAACGAACCTCTGTCGGTCGCCACTCCCGAATCGACCACCAGCGTAAGCGCAGCCAGATTCAATTTCAGGAAGGTGCCGATAGAATCGGGGCAGCGATACACGGAATAGCTGAATGCGCCGCTGTCGCCCGGGTTGGCCTGCCAGGAGAGCACGACGCCCCGGTCGGTGGATTCCGCCTTGGTGTCGAGTGGTCCGATCAGCGGGATGAGCGGTGTGCCGAAGGTTGCCTGCTGTGACTCCGAAGGTTGCGACTGGGTGCCGTTGAGTGCCACCATCGCAGCGCGATACTCGTACGTCTTACCGCGCTCAACTTTGGTATCGGTGATCAGCATACCGAGAGCGTGACGGAAGTTCTTACTCAGAAATGATATTGGTATGATCGAAGAATCGTTGCGCTCTATCCCCTGCCAGAGGGCCTCTTTACTCGGCAATCCGGCGAATCGCTCGAATCCGTCGATCGGGCCGCCCATCCGATCTTCCAGTTCGGCGAGCGAGCCGGGACGTGAAAGCGGGGCACTCGTGATTCGTACAAAGCCGGTGTCACCCGGGGACCGGCGATAGATATGGTAACCGATCCACCCATCATGAGCAGCAGCGGTCGACGGATTTAGAAGCGGGCCGCCGATCACCAGCAGCATGCCGTCGGGTGCCGACAGCGGCACCACGCCAAATTCCTGTGCCTGCTGGCCAACACTCGCTACGTGAAGCATAAGCAAGACACCCGCGGTGAGCAGCAGGCACCGAATCGCCTTCGGAAGACTGTTCTCCGCAACTGTGAGTATATTCTTTCGCCTCATGTTCTGACTCTCTTAGAAGCTGATATCGTAACTCATTCCCTTGCTTGTCGAATACTCGATGTAGGCATTCATGCCGATGCAGGCCTTGGCGCCGGTCGGCAGGGCGAATACACAGTGACCGAATATCCTCACGAAACACTTCCAGCAGATACTCCAGCAGCCGGCGTTGCCGCACCAGCCGATCGTGCCTTCGAGCCGGAAATTCCCCCTCGCGCCGGCGGACCACTCCGGTTCGATATACGACAGGTGCGCCGCCAATCCCATGTTGGCGCGCGCCTGAATCAGATCAAACGGCCCAAAACCGATCCAGGCATAAGCGCCGCCGGCCATGTTGATTTCCCCGGCGAAATCACCGTTCCATCCGATATACACCATGGCGTGGCGGTCGAAATTCACGCCCCATTTGACCACGTACCAGTTGGCGTCGATCTTGAATAAGCTGTTCAATTCGACATAGATCCCGGACATCAACTGGGTCTTGCCGTCGTGTTGCCAATTCCAGTTGTTGGCGACTATGATGACGCCGTCCGCCTTGAAGAACTTCAGGACGTCGATATTGGCCTTGCCGTACACGTACCAGTACTCGCTGAACTTGACGCACAGGTCGAGCTGTGCTTTGGCGGTAAGCGCCTTGTAATCGAGACCAAAAACGATCGAACCCGACACACGCCGCTCCGGCATGTTGATCTCGATCGTGGCCCGGCCAATCTGAGTGCCGCTCGCGACTTCGACATTGGCGTTGCCCAGAATGATCACCCCCTGCGGCGTCTTCTGCACCTCGACCAGCATGTCGAGCCGTATCCCCTTGTCGGCTTTGGCGGGAGCGACTATGCCGCCGACACTGAATTTCCAGGTATCGTCTTTACGCCCGATTCCCCC